>JAKDKP010000529.1 GCA_030453285.1 Propionibacteriales bacterium | reverse complement strand
CCGCGGTCGAGCAGTCAGATGATGATCACACCAACGCCGCAGCCAGGTGTCATATCGGGGTTCACCGAAATGATCATCAAGACGGGTCAGGGCATGACCGAAGAGCGCTGGCCCCCAATGCCAGGCCGTCACCTTCTGCTGGCGCAGCTGGGTGTCGGTGATGTGGTCGCACAACACAACCGCACGGTCGAGTGCCTCGCTCATCGCTCCTCCCGATTGCCAGCGGCCCAGTCCATGATCAACTCGTGGCTTCCGTGCATGACGCGCATCGTTGTCGGCCGCCGCCGACTGGAGACCCACGCGGTGTCGTACCGGTCGAAGTCAGTGCTGACCTCATCGCCGTCGACGAGCCAGGGGCCACGCCTGCGCAGCTCGTACCGCGCGGGGCGTCGGTCCTCGAACCGTTGTCGGTGCCCGGTCGGAAGCTGCAGACGAATCCCGCCCGACTCCTGGGTGAGCGTGCAGGCGTCCAGGAAGCCGCTGAACTCCGTGAGCGTCCCGTCGGTGGTGACGTCGCCGCAGATCACTGCCCATGCGGTGTCGGCACCATCCTGGATGATCTCGTCGGTGCCGCCTTCGCGGACGGGACGGAGGGCGAGGATGCCGATCAAGCTGTCGCCGACGCGACCCGTCAGCCGGTGTGCGCTCTCTTTCGTCTCGGTGAACCGGCCACGCGGCCAGTGCAGATGGCTGAGACGCAGGCGTCCACGTTCGAGCACGCCGGGCCGGACCCGGGTGTCGTGCCGGACCAGCAACACCCCCTCGTGCTGGGCAATATCGGGCATGATGCCGTTCCCCACCCACGCCGAGGGCGAGAAGTTGCGCGCATTGCCGTCGAACATCGGTCGGGCCGGATGGGTGCTGAACACCGTCAGATCGCCGGGCAGGGTGGCCTGCCACAGATGTTGTTGATCACCGAAGCTGCCCGGATGGTGCCGCTGGGCGCTCGACAACGACCAGTGCCGCGTACGGCGGGTCACGATGTCGGCGCGTTGGATCGCCACGCCACGGGTGGCGGGGTTGAGGACGCGAACCAGGGTCGGCAGCAGGCCCGTACGACGAAAACGCACCAGGGGCGCCAGGGGTGCGAGGAAGGTGTTCTTGCGCATGGCCGGCCAAGCCTCAAGCACCGCGGTCGAATTGTTGATCGACTCGGGATTGGTGAAGGCCTCCATCGCCCACAGGAACATCGTCTTCTCGTGCAACGGATCGGCACCGGTGAATTCGGCGTCCACCTCGTCGAGGTCGAGGCCGACAGATTGACGGATCGTTGTGGCAGTGGGGTCGCCAGCGATCCTCCTGATCACCTCGGGTACGCGATAGTCGCCAAGGACGAACACGATCGACAGGCGCTCCTCGTCGATCTCGTTCTCCGCCCCCGGCCCACCGAAGGCGTGGTCGAGGATGTGGTTGACGTCGGCGGCCGCAGGGTCCTTCTTCTGCTGTTCGTAGCAGCGTCCGCTTGTGCCGACGAAACGGCCACCGAACCGGTGCAGGGCCAGATCGAGCATGAGCAGGTCCATGATCATGGTGGCTCGAACGCGCAACGCCACGTCATCGGTGTGGTCGATCAGCACCGACAGCGCGGCTACGTCCTCCTCGTAGTAGGTGTTGGACAGCCACTCGGTGAACCCGTGCCGGAATCGATGATTCAGCCACCGGTCGATCCTGATCCGGGCTCGGTCCCGACGCTCCGCGCCGGTCATCCCGTTGACGAACACGTCGGTGGCGAAGTGGGCACCCCCAAGGTGCTCGGCGACGGCGAACAGGATCTGATGATTTTCCGACCAGTGACACATCCCGTCGGTGCCCGGTTCGTCCATCCAGTAGCGGAATCCCAGCGCAGCACGTCGGATCGCTGCCCGGGTCTGATCCGACAGCAGGTCCCCGTACGCCAGCAGCGCCTTGAGCAGCACGATGAGCCGGAAGTCGGCGCAGTCCATGCGGGCATCGACGAAGTCGAGCAGGGGCGCGATGGGCCCCTCGTCGATCCGTTCCCCCCGAGACAGGGCCAGCAGACCGACGAACGAGGTGGGCCCCATCTTGACGATCATGCCCGGATCAGAGGGCCGATCCGGTGGAGTCGTCACCGCATCGACCGGCAACGCGTCGTTGTCGGCCAGCCGATCGGCCAACGCACGAATCTCTCGTACGACAACCTCCGGCTGGTCCAGGGGGAGGACGTGGCGGGCCCCCTCGACGACGACCAACCGTGCGCCCGGCGTTGCCGCCACGGCGGCGTCGATCTCGGCCCTGCCGACCAGAGGGTCGGCCGTGCCATGCAGCCACACCGTCGGTATGGCCATGCTCTCCAGCGGCGCACGTGGCCCGGCGTCAGTCCGGCCCGTGCCAACTCCAGGACGGGCAAAGTTGATCTTGAAGCGATGAGGGCCGATCAGCGCGTGCTGCCAGTCATCCATTGCGCGTTCGCCGCCCGCGGCTCGGGCTCGGGCCTCGGCGTGGGTGAGGGCGAGGATGCGATCAAACTCGGGGGTGTCCTTGCCTTGCTGGAGGGCGCCGGCCAGCGACTTCTCCAGCAGGGCCTCGCTGCCGGCGAGCAGCTTGGCGGTGAGCCGGTCGAGTCCGGGAAGGCGGGTATAGAACCAGGTGGGCCGGTGATGATCGAGACGCTCACCAATCCCGCCGGGATTGATCAGCACCGCACCGGCCACCCGTTCCCGATGATGCAGGGCCAGGCTGATTGCCAGCC
>JAKDKP010000528.1 GCA_030453285.1 Propionibacteriales bacterium | reverse complement strand
TCACGCGGCCTGCCCGCCTCTGGCCTCTTCCGGGTGATCTACGTGGTGCCGTGGATCTGTGCCCCACTGGCTCTCGGTGTGGTGTGGAAGTGGATCTTCTCCCCGTACGGGGGCGCCGCGAACGCGCTGCTCGGCACCCAGCTGGAGTGGCTCACCTCGCCAGCCCTGGCCCTGCCCCTGGTGGCCGCGGTGAGCATCTGGTCCCAGGTCGGCTACGTCACGCTGTTCTTCATGGCCGGCCTGGCCGGCATCCCGCCCACCCTGACCGAGGCGGCAGCCCTGGACGGCGCAAACGCTTGGCAGACCTTCTGGCGGATCAAGCTGCCGCTGTTGGGGCCGACGATGTTCTTCGTCCTGGTCACCGGCGTCATCTCCAGCTTCCAGGCCTTCGACCAGATCTATGCCCTGACCCCCAACGGGGGACCTCAGGGTGCCACCGACGTGATCGCGACCAGGATCTATCTCGAGGCCTTCGGTGGGGCGTTCAATCTCGGGCCGGCCTCGGTGATGGCGTTGTCGCTGTTCGTGCTGCTCGTCGTGATCACCGTTGTGCAGCAACGCTTCTTCGCCGGGCGGGTGACCTATGACCTCTCCTGACGTGACCGCCGGATCCACGGTGGCCCCCTCGGCGACGAGAACCGCCGTGGCGGCGTCCGCGGATGCGACGCCGGTGACCGTACGGTTTGCCGGTCACCGCACACCCTGGCTGACGAACCTGATCACGTACGTGGTGTTGATCTTCGCTGCCGTGATCACCCTGGCCCCGTTCGCGCTGAGCTTCCTGACCGCCTTCAAGACACCGCGACAGTTCGCGAGCACCCCAGCCCTCACCTGGCCCAATCCGTTCACCGGCGACAACTTCGCCACCCTCTTCGCCACGGAGGGCTTCGCCTCTCCGGTCGCGGTCACCGTTCAGGTGGTTGTGTTGATCACCGTTGGCCAACTGCTGTTCTCGATCATGGCCGCGTACGCCTTCGCGCGCCTGGAATTCCGGGGTCGTGACACCCTGTTCTGGGTCTATCTGGCGACGCTGATGGTGCCCCAGGTGGTGACGGTGATCCCGTTGTACGCGATCTTCACCGAGATCGGGATGCGCAACACGTTCTGGTCCCTTGTGCTGCCGTTCGTGTTCGGTTCCCCGTACGCGGTCTTCCTGCTGCGCGAGTACTTCCGCGGCATCCCCCAGGACATCCTCGACGCCGCCAAGATCGACGGCGCCGGCGCCTGGCGGATCCTCTGGTTGATCGTGGTGCCATTGGCCCGTCCGATCATCGCCACGCTGACGATCATCACCGTGGTCAGCCACTGGAACAACTTAATGTGGCCATTGATCATCACCACCGGCAAGGACTGGCAGGTGCTCACCGTCGCCACCGCCGCCCTGCAGAGTCAGTACAACGCGAACTGGACGCTGGTGATGGCCGCCACGACCCTGGCGATGGCACCCCTGTTGATCGTGTTTGCCATCTTCCAACGTCACATCGTCAACTCGATCTCGTTGACCGGCTTCAAGTGAGCCGACCACAGGTGCAACCGGCACCGACCATCCTCAGGAGGAACCCATGACCACACCCGTCTCCCGTCGCCTCGTCCTCGGTGGACTCGCCGGCCTCGGCGCCCTGGCCGTCGCCGGCTGTTCCCCCTCCCAGCAGCAGAGCAACCCCGGCGGCCAGGCTTCCGGCGGTGCCGCGGCCACGGTCACCGTACGGCTGTGGGACGAGCAGGTGCAGGCCGCGTACGAGGAGGGGTTCAAGACCTTCACCCAGCAGAACCCGACCATCACGGTGAAGACGACCCTGGTGCCATGGGACGACTACTTCACCAAACTGCGCACCGACATCGGCGGCGGCAGTGCCGACGACGTCTTCCTGATGAACGGGTCGTACATCGAGCCGTACATCACCAGCAACAACCTGATCGAGATCGGTGGCACCTATGACGACGTCAAGGCCGACTGGCTGCCGGCGGCGGTCGAGCAGTACACCGCCGACGGCAAGCTGTGGGGTGTCCCGCAACTGACCGACGGCGGCATCGGGATCTACTACAACACCAAGCTGTTGGCCGATGCCGGGTTGAAGCCCGAGGACCTCGCCGACCTGACCTGGACCCCGGACGGCGGATCGGGCGACACCTTCCTGCCCATGGTGCAGAAGCTGACCGTCGACGAACAAGGCAAGCGCGGCGACGAAGCGGGGTTCAACGGCTCCAAGCCCAAGCAGTGGGGCTATTCGGCCGCCCAGGACCTGCAAGGGATCTACTACAACTTCCTCGGGTCAGCCGGCGGCCAGTTCCAGGACGACCAGAGCACCTTCGTCTTCGACTCCTCCGAGGGACAGCAGGCGTTCGGCTACATTGTCGACCTGATCAACAAGCACAAGGTGTCCCCGGCCGCGTCGAACACCAACGACAACGGCGACTTCACCCGCGATCAGTTCCTGCAGGGCAAGATCGCGCTGTTCCAGTCCGGCATCTACAACCTCAAGAACGTCGTCGACGGGGCTGACTTCGAGTGGGGCATCGCCCCGATGCCGGCCGGGCCCCAGGGACGCGTCTCGGTGGTCAACAACGTGGTGATCTGCGGCAACGCCGCCACCAAGAACGCCGAGGCCGTCGGCAAGGTGCTGCGCTGGCTCGGTTCGGCCGAGGGCGCAAGCTTCGTCGGCAAGTCCGGCGCCGCTCTGCCCGCAGTCACCGCGGCGCAGGAGGCGTAC
>JAKDKP010000527.1 GCA_030453285.1 Propionibacteriales bacterium | reverse complement strand
TCCTGTTGATCAAGGTCGGTGGTCACCCAGCCCCACCGTGAGTCACCGGAGTCCTCGACCCGACCCGTCACCGGGCTGCCGTCAACGCTGGCCTGACCCAAGGTGGCGGACTTGGGGAACGGTCCGAGCCGGATCGGCACGCCGGTGCTGGCTGCTCCCGCCGACACGGTCATCTCGGCACTGGTGCTGGTCCGGCGATAGTCGTACGAGAGCGTCGTCCGTCCGAAGCCGGCCGGGGTCCGGTGTGACACCGGCCAATCCCGCACCGTTGCGGTCTTCCAGCCCTGCGGCAGGCGCGGCAGGATGCGCAGGTTCTCGGTGCCGGACAGTTGATCATCGACGCCGGCCATGATCCGGGCATTCTTGAGGAACAGGATGTATTCGACCAGGTTGAGATCTTCGGACCCCAGACCGTTCCCGACCTGACCCGAGGAGCCTCGATCGTTCGGGTCGGTCTCCCGGATGATCAAGTTGGGCGACCACTCCGAATAGTCGGCCTCGTTGTCGGCGAAGTTGGCCGGGTTCTTGCCCAGCGGGGCGAAGTTCTGGTCGAAGGAGTTGAAGGTGACGTGGTTGATGTTCTTGGTCGCATCCCCCATCCGATCGCCTTCCAGCAGGGAGTTCAACGGCCAGCCGCCCCGTTCGGAGAGCACGCCGTAGTCGGTACCGAAGCCCTTGTTGTTGCCGGTCGTACGCCACCGGCTCCAGAAGGCCGCCATGTGATGATCAAGGGTGCGGTCGGTCCGGGCCCGCCACGTCGCGTCATCCCCGGCCAGCCCGTAGTAGATGTCCTTGGCCGAGCCGATCGACTGCCACCCGGCCATCACCGCCTGAGGATCCTTGCCATCACGCATGAGCCCGTACTTCCAGGTCCCGGCCGCCATCGGCTTGCCGAGCCAGGTGGAATTGGTGTCCCACACCAGGTTCTCGTCCATTCCGCGACCGAGCTGCTCGGCCAGCGCCCGCCAGCGGTCCCTATCGGCGGTCTCCCCCAGCCTGTCTGCCGCCTCGGCCGCGGCGAGCAGGGTGTAGTACGAGGTGCCGCTGGAATAGATCCCCTGGCTGCCGGCCGAGGTCTCCCCATTCGTACCCTGGACAAGGTTGTACGGGGTGGCATTGATCAACTCGCCCAGCCGAGCCATGCCGGCGCGGACGATCGGCCAGTGGGTGCCCTTGCCGGCCGCGCTGTAGTTGTCGGCCCGCAACACCCCCAGCCGTGCGGAGAAGATCAGGTTGCCGGCAGCAATGTCCTGTTCGTAGTGGCCGGTGGCATCGGGCGGCAGGTAGGCCAGCGCCTCGCGGGTCCGATCCACCTCGCCGGCCTTGAGGATCTCGACCAGGGCCGGACCGAAGTCGGCGACGAACACGGTGTTGGCGAACATCCCGTTGATCATGGACGAATCGATGAAGCCGGAGTTCTTGTCGTTCAGCATGTTCAGCGTGAAGTCCATCGAGGTGTTCGCCAGCCGGGTGAAGTTCTCGGCCTGTTCGTTGCCGCCGAACGCGAACGGCAGGTCGGTCCGGGGGGCCTGCTCCTTGGGCATCGACACCACCGAGACGAAGTCGTACCGTGCCGCGTCGGGGATGGTGAGCCGGACCGCGTTGCCGGTGGCCTTGATGCGATCGGTGATGTCGAGGTCGATCACCCGCTCCCCGCCCAGTCGGCGATCGGCTTCGATCGACCCGTCGGCACCCAGATCCACGGTCTGTCGCCCGTCCATCTTGTTCCACCCGCCGGGGAGGCGACCGATCGCCGACGCCATCAGGACGTAGCGACGATCTGGATTGATCTGCTGATTCCACCGCAGGGTGACCGTGCCCGACCGGGACAGCTCGGTGTAGGGACGCTGACCGACCGTCAGGTCTCGGCTGGTGCCGGCGAACTCGTTGCCGGTGCCGTCCGGCAGTCCCGCGTTCCACTCGACCCGAGACCCCCACTGCAGGCTGGCGATCCGCTGCACCAGGCTCGACGAGGGGCCGATCTCCAGGTCGTACAGATTCGGTCCCCACCCGTCGGACGGGTCGGCGTCGGAGAACTTCGCTTCGACGAAACCGTCGGACCACAGGGCAGGATCGTCCAGCACGACCTCACGCGGGGTGTAGCCACCCTCACCGGAGTTGCCGGTGTTGATCTTCGTCTCTCCCTCCACCTCGAGGACGAGCTCACCCTTGGTGATCATGGTCAGCCGCAGCGGAGCAGCGGTGCCGGCAGGCACCGGCAACCGATAGCTGAACCAGGCGGCCTCGTCTGCCCACCGCTTGGAGAAGTACGGGCGCGGGTCGTAGGCACCGGCCGGCCAGGAGGCGATCCGCGGCAGCTCGGTCTCGGCCACCGATCCCGATTGGCCGGCGAGGAACTCTTCGCGGTAGGGCCCGCTGAGGTCGCCAGGGAATTCCTGGGCCAGTACCCCCTCGGGCAGGTCGGAGCCTGCCGACTGATCGGCCGCTGCCGGCGTGGCCGACGGCACGATGATCATGGTGGTCGCGGCGACGGCCCCGGCGATCAGGGTCGCCGCCCAGCGCAGCCCCTTCGGCTCACTGTCGTACTGACGAGAAAGGAACGGCTTGATCATCGTGCTCTCCTTGGGGTGCTACCTGGTGTCGGTCGAGGTGTTCGATGAGCCTGCGGGCGCGACATCGGCCGCGATCCGTGCGACGGTGAAGGCGTCGTCCAGCTGCCCGCCACGCAGCTCCAGCTCGGCGTGGTCGCCGTCGC
>JAKDKP010000022.1 GCA_030453285.1 Propionibacteriales bacterium | reverse complement strand
CCACCTTGTGATCGCCCGGCGCGAAGCCCTCCAGGGTGATCGGTGTCTCGCCCTTGGCCGGGACATCGACGGTGATGGTCTTGCCACCGAAGCGCACGCCGAAGGAGCCGGCGGTGGCTTGGGTGTTGGCGATGGTGGCATTCACGACACCGTCGTTGATCGTCGCACAGGTCGGCGAAGAGATCGTGGCGAAGGTGACCGGTGACTCACAGGCCTCGATCTTGATCGGCAGGGTTCGGGTCTGGCCGTCGGTGAAGTCGGCGGTCAACGTGTAGTCGCCGACGACCATGTCCTTGGTGCCAACGGTCTTCGACTCACCCGGGGCCAGGGTCACCGTGCCCAGGTCGAACTTCGTGGGTCCGGCGACGGAGATGGCGGCGGTCCCAGTGGTGTTTCCGGTGTTCTCGATGGTGAACGTGATCGCCACGGAATCCTGGCCCAGGGGGACACAGGTCTGCGTGTAGCCCACCCCGAAGTTGATCTCCGGATCAGCGGCAGCAATCTGTGGGGCACTCCTGCGCTGCGCTGCTCCCGCGAAGGAGAGGCTGGTGGTCACCTTCGTGTCGGTCTGCGGCGATGGAGAGGGAGTCGAATCGGAGGGAGTCGTCCTGGCCGGCGCCTTGGCTGCTGCCTTTTTCTTCGGGGCCGCCTTCTCCGTGGCCTTGGAGTCGGGCGAGGCAGGGTCTGCGGGCTTGGTCTCGGGGGCGGATGTCTTGGTCTCCGGAGCCGGCTCCTTCGCCGACGCGTCCGCCGGGGCCGACGACTTCGGTGCCGCCGGCGTCGTGGCCGTCACGGGGGCCGAGGGTGACTCGGAGGTGGGGCTGGGTGTGGGAGTCTCGTCGGCGGCGGCGAGCTGTCCGCCGCTGAACAGCGCGAGCGACAGGGCCGCAACACAGGCCACCGTCGCCTTCTTGAACCATGCGGTCATGGAACCAACTTTCGGGGCGAGAAACGGGTTGGGAGCGGACCCCTCCCGACGAGCGGCAGTGACCCGGAACGCACAGTATCGACATAAAAATCTTCCATGTTGAATGAAACTCAGGGCGTACGGCCCGTTCGCTCACCCCCTGGGGCCTGCAGGATTCCGGGCTCTGCCTGCCCCGGGGACCGCTGCTGCCGGATTCACGCGTGAAGTCACTGCCACGACAACGCTCCCGAGGCTCCACAAGGGCCACGCCGACAGGATTCCGGAAGGGCCGATGGGCGACCGAATCGTTACCGTACGGTGATGTGCGACTTTGCGACGGGCCGATCAGCGACGGCTCTGCACCACGTGAAAGCGGTTCGCGACGTAGGCCAGATCGGTGTAGGCAGCGTTGGCTGCTGGGTTGGCGCCCGTCCCGTGGAAGTCGGAGAAGGCGGCGGACTGGTTGACGTACACCCCGCCGGTGAGGTTCTCACTCAGCGCGACGCCGACGTCCAAGGCCGCCTCACGCATCGCGGCGAGCACCTCGTCCGAGGTCGAGTGGATCGCTGCCGTCATGGCGCCACGTTTGGTCACGGTGGCAATGAACTGGTGGATCGAAGTCTGCGTCGAGGACGTGCTCACCACGAAGGTGACCGGCCCGAAACACTCCTGCTCGTACGCAGTGGAATCCTCGTCCACCAGGATCAGCGAGGGCGTACGAATGACGGCCTGGTCGAAGGCGGGAGGGGTCAGCCCACGACTCTCCACCAACACCTCACCGTACGAGCGCGCCCGCTCGGTCAGAGTCGGGATCTGCGTGTTCACGATCGCACCCAGCAGCTCGACCGCCTTCTCGTCGGGACCGAGGAGTTCATCGATCGCCCGACCAAGAGCCAGTCCGACGTCTGAGGGCGAGAATCGTCCCTGGTCGGTGTCGATCCCGTCGGCGGGGATGAACAGGTTCTGCGAGGTGGTGCACATCTGGCCCGAATAGAGTGCCAGGCTGAAGGCCAAGTTGTTGATCATGCCGTCGACGTCGTCGGTCGAGTCGATCACGACCGCGTTCACGCCGGCCTGCTCGGCAAAGACGACCGCCTGCCGGGCGTTGTCGACGAGCCAGTCGCCGAACTCGTTCCCGCCGGTGTAGTCGATCAACTTCACGGCGTCGTGCACGGCCAGGTCCTTGGCCAGGCCGTCACCGGGACGCTCGACGGCCAGGGTGACCAGATGTGGGTCGAAGCCGTTCTCGGCGAGCACCTGCTGGCAGACCTGGACGGTGATCGCCAGGGGCAGGACGGCATTCGGGTGTGGCTTCACGATCACCGGATTGCCCGTCGCCAGCGAGGCGAACAGGCCCGGATAGGAGTTCCAGGTCGGGAAGGTGTTGCAGCCGATCAGCAGGGAGAGACCACGGCCGACCGGGGTGAACGCCTTCTCCACCACCAGGTCCTGCTTCCGCCCGGGCTTGGTCCAGGTCGCCGTCGCCGGATGGAACTCCTGTGCAGCCAGGGCGTACGCGATCGCCTCGAGGGCACGATCGAGCGCATGGGTACCGCCGGCCTGAAACGCCATCACGAAGGCCTGGCCCGAGGTGTGCATCACGGCGTGCGCCAACTCGAAAACCCTTGCGTGCAAGGCCTCCAGGATCGCCACACACACCTCGGCACGATGCCGAGGGCCGGCGTCGCGCCACCGGTGTGTGCCCGCGACCGCGCCGGTGATCAGTTCATCGATCGCATCGGCAGCGACCCGTGGGTACGCAACGGCGAGGGTGAGCCCGTACGGGGACACCTCCGGCGACACCCGGTCCCCGGCGCCGGGTGTTGACACCGCGAAGTCGGTGCCGAGCAGGGCGTCGAAGGCGGCCCGGCCAACCTCGGCCGCGCCCTCCCCGTACACCCTGGGACTCGGCGACTCCGCAAACGCGGAGTAGTGGTCGCGAGCCCGGATCGCCTCGACGGCTTCGTCGATGTTGATCATGTCGTCTCCTTGGTACTCAGAACATCCACCTGCTCAGAACAACCACCCGCTCAGTACAGCAGGGCCTGGCCGGGATCGGCGAGGATGCCGGCCAGGTCGGCAAGGAAGCGAGACCCGCCCTCACCGTCGACCAGTCGGTGGTCGAAGGACAGCGCCAAGGTGGTCACCCAGCGCGGCTCGATCCGCTCATCGGCGCCGGTCCCGATCACCCACGGGCGCCGGTTGATCGCCCCCAGACACAGGATTCCGGACTCTCCGGGATTCAGGATCGGCGTGCCGGCGTCGACACCGAAGACCCCGACGTTGGTGATCGTGAAGGTGCCACCCGACATGTCGGACGGCTGGGTCCGACCCTGCTTGGCAACCCCCACCAGCGCGTTGAGTGCCTCGGCCAGCTCGACGAGTGAGAGTGCGTCGGCGTCGGTGATGTTGGGCACCACCAACCCGCGCGGGGTCGCTGCGGCAATGCCGAGATTGACCGAACCGAAGTAGGCGACCTCCTGGGCCTGCTCGTCCCAGGCGGCGTTCAGTTCCGGGGTGTTGCGCAGCGCCAGCAGGGTCGCCTTGGCGATCAGCAGCGTCGGCGACAGCTTGATCTCGCGGAACTCGCGGCGGGCCCGCAGCTTGTCGAGCAGCTCCATCGTCGCGGTCACGTCGACGGTGATCCACTCGGTGACGTGCGGGGCGGTGAAGGCCGAACCGA
The DNA here is from genome assembly GCA_030453285.1 of Propionibacteriales bacterium. Taxonomy (GTDB): domain Bacteria; phylum Actinomycetota; class Actinomycetes; order Propionibacteriales; family Propionibacteriaceae; genus Carbonicoccus. The sequence goes on along the minus strand of JAKDKP010000022.1, from coordinate 7,744 downwards.
CCATCGCCTGCGCGGTCATCCGGCGCACGCCCTTGATCGGTTCGCGGCGGTCCACCAGGGCGGTCGATCGACGGGCCGGGGCCGAGGCAGCGCCCTCGTCGAGCGCCGGCGAGGCCCCGTTCGCCACCTTTTGGACGTCTTCGCGAGTGATGATGCCGCCGTCCCCGGAACCGATCACCCGGTTCAGATCGACCCCCAGATCCTTGGCCAGCTTGCGGACTGGCGGCTTGGCCAACACCGAGCCGCTGGCCATGCCGGGCTCGGCCGGCGCGGGCCCAGGCGTGGGCAAGGGCGCGCCCGATGGTTGGCTGGCCGTGGTCGGCAGAGATGCCTGGACGTCGGTGGGGCGGCTCGGTGGGGCCTGATCAAACATCGCCCCGACCTGCTGTCGCATCTCCTGGCTCGGCTGATCCTGCCGGTTGCCACCGTCCCGGCGCGGACGCCGCTTGGCCTCGACGGTCTTGGACCCGTACCCGACCAGGTTGGCAATCCGACCCCCTGGCGCCTCGCCGCCGATCTTGCCCGGCTCGATCACCTCATCGTTCGCCTGCTCCGTGGTGTCGTCGGTAGCAGCGGGGTCAGCGGTGGGGACAGCAGAGCCGTCGTCGATGACGATGATCGGCGAACCCACATCAACGGTGTCCCCCTCAGACACCAGGAGCTGGGCGACCGTACCGGCAAACGGAATCGGCAACTCGACCAGCGACTTGCTGGTCTCGACCTCAACGACGATGTCGTTGATCTTGACCTCGTCGCCGACCTTGACGTTCCAGGTGACGATCTCGGCCTCGACCAGTCCCTCACCGGGATCGGGCAGACGGAATTCCTTCATGATCAACTCCGGTTCAGTACGACAGCGAGCGGTCGACGGCATCGAGCACCCGATCAAGATCGGGCAGGTAGTGGTCCTCCAGGCGTGCCGGGGGGTACGGGGTGTCGAACCCACCCACCCGCAGCACCGGGGCCTCCAGGGAATAGAAGCATTGCTCGGTGATCCGGGCGGCGAGCTCGGCACCCAGCCCCAGATTCACCGGTGCCTCATGCACGGTCACCACGCGTCCGGTCTTCTGCACCGAGGTCGCGACGGTCTGCATGTCCAGCGGCGAAACCGACCGCAGATCGATCACCTCAAGGGCTCTCCCCTCCTCGGCGGCAGCCTCGGCCGCATCCAGACAGGTCTTGACCATCGGCCCGTACGCCAACAAGGTCGCCTCGGTGCCCTCGCGGACCACCCGCGCCCGGTGCAGCGGAGCAGGGGTCGCGTCCTCGTCGACCTCGCCCTTCTCGTGGTAGCGACGCTTGGGTTCGAGGAAGATCACCGGATCGTCCAGGGCGATGGCCTGCTGGATCATCCAGTACGCATCACTCGCGTTGGAGCAGGAGACCACCTTGAGTCCGGCGGTGTGCGCGAAGTAGGCCTCCGGCGACTCGGAGTGGTGCTCGACCGCACCGATGCCACCGCCGAACGGAATCCTGATCACCATCGGCATCGGGACGAGGCCGCGTGACCGATGGTGCATCTTGGCCACCTGCGCAACGATCTGGTTGTAGGCGGGATAGACGAACCCGTCGAACTGGATCTCCACCACTGGTCGGTAGCCACGCATCGCCATCCCGACGGCCGTACCAACGATTCCGGATTCGGCCAGCGGGGAGTCGATCACCCGATCCTCACCGAAGTCCTTCTGCAGTCCTTCGGTGATCCGGAAGACGCCGCCCAGCTTGCCGATGTCCTCACCGGCCAGCACCACCTTCGGATCGGCTTCGAGGGCGCGCCGCAGTCCGGCATTGAGTGCCTTGCCCATGGTCATCCTGCGGCCGGCCGACGTCGAGGTCTGTGACTGGCTCATGATCAGTTCCCCTCCTCGAACGAGGCGGTGTACTCGGCGTACGCGGCCTGCTGTTCGGCCAGATATGGCGTCTGTTCGGCGTACACATTCTCGAAGGACGCGGCGACGTCCGGGTCGGGCATCGTCAGACAGTCCTCGCGCAACCGTACGGCCAGCGCATCGGACTCGGCCTGGAGTTCCTCAAGCCACGCCTGGTCGATCGCCCCGGCACGCGACAGATAAGCCTTGACCCGTTCGATCGGGTCCTTGCCGCGCCACTGCTCGAGTTCGTCGTCCAGTCGATACTTCGTCGGATCGTCGGAGGTGGTGTGGGCCCCCATCCGATAGGTGAAGGCCTCGATCAGCGTCGGCCCGTTGCCGGACCGGGCCCGCTCCAGGGCCTGCTCGGTGACGGCCTTGACCGCCAGCACGTCATTGCCGTCGACGCGGATGCCGGGAAAGCCGAACCCGTCGGCCCGTCGATACAGCGGGATCCGCGATTGGCGCTCGATCGGTTCGGAGATGGCCCACTGGTTGTTCTGGCAGAAGAACACTACCGGGGCGTTGTACGAGGAGGCGAAGACGAAGGACTCGTTGACATCCCCCTGCGAGGTGGCGCCGTCGCCGAAGTAGGAGATCACTGCGGCATCGCGTTCGGGGTCGTTGTTGCCGACCTCGCCGTCCTTCTCCAACCCCATCGCGTATCCGGTGGCGTGCAGGGTCTGGGCGCCGATCACGATCGCGTACAGGAAGAACTTGGCCGCGTGCGGATCCCAGCCGCCGAGGTCGACGCCCCGGAACAGGCCGAGCAGGCGCAAGGGGTCGACATCTCGACACCAGGCAACCCCGTGCTCGCGATAGCTGGGAAAGACGACGTCCTGCGAGCGGAGCGCCCGACCGGCGCCGATCTGCGCGGCCTCCTGCCCCAGCAGGGAGGTCCAGATGCCAAGCTCGCCCTGTCGTTGGAGGGCCGTTGCCTCGGCATCGATCCGGCGGACCAGCACCATGTCACGCAAGTGTGCAGCGATCTCGTCGTCGGAGCCGGAATAACTGAAGTCGGGGTGATCGATCCGCTCACCCTGCGGCGTCAGGAGCTGGACGAGCTCCCCGCCTGAAGAACCACTGTGTTCACTCATCCGGGCATCCTTTCGCATCCGCACGGGGTCTCCGCACCCAGGTGCACCCCGCAACGACAGTTGTGAGGCATGGCAGCCGTCACCCGTTCGCCTGACTCGCCGACTCGGACATGCTCGCCGCACCGGATCGTCTCGACGACGCTGCCGATCCTCCGCGCCGACATGGGTGGTCCACGAGGAGAGTGGCTTCACCCTAACGCCACCGACCGAACCACGGCACGCCCACCGCGGATCGTTCGGCACGCACGGTGGCCCAGTAGGGTGAATCAGCACAGTCGGTCACGGTGACAACCACCGGAGCCGCCCGCACGTGGTGAGGGTGTGAACACCCTGACCACCCACCGATGGCAATGGGAGAGCGTCGTGTCACATGCCGATGACCTGCTGCGCGAGTTGTACGACGCGCAATGGGTTCCGATGGTGCGCCTGGCCGGACTCCTGCTGGGATCGAACGACCAGGCCGAAGAGGTGACCCAGGACGCCTACATCGGCATCTTCAAACGTCTCGGACGATTCCAGGCCGCCGACGACGCCGTCGGCTACCTGCGCACCAGCGTGGTCAACGGGACCAGATCGGTCCTGCGGCATCGCACCGTCGTACGGAACAACCGGCCACTGCCCGAACCCGCTCCCGCCGGACCCGAGGACTGGGCCATCCGTCGCGACGCCGACGCCCGCGTCCTGGCGGCGCTGCGAGAACTCCCGATGCGTCAACGTGAGGTACTGATCCTGCGGTACTACAGCGACGCCAGTGGTCCGGAGATCGCCGAGGCGCTCGGTATCTCGATCGGCTCGGTCAAGTCCCATACGCACCGGGGCATCGCCGCCTTGCGGCAGCGTCTCGGCGCGTTGATGGAGACCAACGATGAAACGACCAGCGACCGCGTTCCACGGGAAGGAGGAGTGCAATGAGTGATCCCACCAATCTGCACGGTCCGGATGACCCGGCCATGGAGGAGGCGCTGCGGGGCGCGCTGCACCGCGAGGCTGCGCAGGTCCGGCCGGAGGACCGTTTCGACCAGATCGAGACCGGCGCCGTCCAGTCGGTCCGCAACGGACGCATGTTCGGACTCATTGCCGTGGCGGCCGGGCTGGTCGCCATCCTGGGTATCTCGGTCGGCGTGATGATCAATCGCGCCGGAGAGGTCGCCAGCACCGCCCAGCCAGCTGATCAAGGACAGCCCTCGCTGTCCCCGCCGGTCCCGTCGGTATCGGTGCCACCCTCGTCCAACACGCCAACGGAGAAGGAGACTCCCGCAGGAAAAAAGCTGGAGGGCATCCCAGTGTACTGGATCGCAGGCTCGGACGAGTACAAGCTCTATCGGGAGTTCCAGACCGTTCCCGACAAGGGTGGTCCAGCCACGTCGGCCGTCTCGGCACTGCTCACCGGGGAGCCGCTGGACCCGGACTACGAGACCGCCTTCTCCCCGGAGGGAAAGGTCAAGGTGACCAAGAAGGGCGACAACCTCACCGTCGACCTGGACAAGGCCTCCTTCGGAGAATCCATCCTCGACCAAAATCAGGCACAGGCGGCCATCCAGTCGATCGTGTGGACTGCCACGGCCGCCGCGAAGACCAGCGGCACGGTGACGATCACCATTGACGGCAAGCCCGGCAAGGCATGGGACCAGGTCTCGGTCGGCAAGCCGATGAAGAGGGACATGGACGCTCGGAACGACATCTGGATCATCAAGCCGTACGAGGGCCAACCCCTCACAGTCGGCAAAGTGACCGTGTCGGGTGAATCCCGCTCCTTCGAGGCAAACCTGGTCTGGACGGTGACCGATGAGCAGGGAGCCGTGATCGCCGACGGCGTCACCACCGGCGGCGCCAATGCCGACTTCGGCGCCTTCTCCTTCTCCACCGACCTCAAGAAGAAGGGCACCTACGAGATCGCCGTCGTCTCCGAGGACGCCTCGGGCGCCGGGCAGGACATCACCGACACCAAGACGGTCACGGTCAAGTGAGCCCAGGGTCATTGAGGTTTCGACGCGCACTCCTCGTCCCTCGTCGTACTTGCTCAACCAGCGTTCCACGAGCCCCTCAGGCCGCTCCCGCTCGTTGAGCCACCGAGGAACCAGCCCCACCACGGTCGTTGAGCAAGCGAGGAACGAGTGCGTCGAAACCAGCCCTCGTACGATGCACGAGTGCACATTGCCGCCCTGAACATCCACCCCGTCAAGAGCACCGCGATCCGACCGATTGACCGGGCGGTCATCGAGCCGAGTGGGCTGCGCGGGGATCGCCGGTGGATGATCACCGACAGTGACGGCGTTCTGGTCAGTGCGCGCGAGCTGCCGCTGCTGTTCTCGATCGTCGCGGACACCCCGGACACCGCCCCTGACGTGCACTCCGCGTTGCGGCTGCAGGCTCCCGGAGCGCCGACCCTCGAACTGGCCGAGCCGAACCGAGCGCGAGTGCCGATCCGGCTGCACAGCAAGGATCTGGAGGGTATCCCGGCGGGCGAGATGGCCGACGATTGGTTGCGGCAGGTGACGGGCCAGGACATGCGCCTGGTGTGGTGCGACGAACCGGGTCGTCGTTCACTCAACCCCGAATGGAGCCGCCCCGGCGATCACACCGCGTTCGCCGACAGTGCCCCGGTCACGGTGGTGTCGCTCGCCTCCCTGCACCAATTGAATGCGTGGATCGCCGAGGGTGCCGCCGAGCGCGGCGAACCGGAACCCGAGCCGTTGCCGATCGAACGCTTCCGCCCCAACGTCGTTGTCGACGGTGTGACTGAAGCCTTCGCCGAGGACGGCTGGCCCCGGATCCAGATCGGTGACTGCGTGCTGCGCCGCGGCAAGCTGACCGACCGTTGTGTGATGACGACCATCGACACCGGCACCCTCGCCAAGAGCAAGGAACCGATCCGCACCCTTGCCCGGCACCGCCGCTGGGACGGCAAGACCTGGTTCGCCGTACGGATGGTGCCCGAAGGAACCGGTATCGCCCGGGTCGGCGACCCGGTGTCGATCCTGCGCTGATCCGATCGCCGGCGACCGTCCGGGGCAGCTCACCAGCCCGTCCTCGGAAAAACGGCACGCTCAGCGCCATTGCCGGTCGCCAACGCCAGGAGTGCGGCACAGGATGCCGATTTTCTGGACGGGCCGGTGGCACCTCCAGCGAGAGGACTCAGGGAGGCGGGGCCACGGTGTGCCCGGGCACGAGTTCGGCACTGAATCGGGGAAGGGCGACCGGCTCGCCGGCCAGCTCGGCGAGCAGCGCCTGCGCCGCGGCCAGGCCGAGCGCCCGCAGCGGTTGCCGCACGGTGGTCAATCGCCCCTCGGGGAATCCATCGACCACGACTCCGTCGAATCCGACCACGCTGAGATCCTCCGGGACCCGGAGACCGGCCTCTTCGGCGGCCCGGATGACACCGACGGCGAGCAGGTCACTCTGCGCGATCACCGCAGTCGGCCGCCCCCGGCCCGCCCGGTCTGCCCGGCCCGCCAGCAGGGCACGTCCCGCGCGGAGCCCGTCGGCAATCGTACTGTCGGCGGCCATCCATCCGCTCAGGTCGGAGAAGACCTCGCCGACCCCACGGGCACGCTCGGTCGCGATCGAGATCGTCGCTGCGCTCATCGCGGCCAGCTCCGCGCCGGTGAACGCGCCGGCCGATCGGTCCTCGCCGAGGGGCAGGGTGACCATGGCGACCCGACTGTGACCGGCGGCCGCGACCAACCGGGCCAGCTCGGCCGAGGCGGCACGCGAGTCCACGCCGAGGTTGGCAACCACGGCCAGATCCTCCTCGTGGGCCAGCGCGACGCCATCGATGGTGACCAGCGGGAGCGACAGCTGTTGCAGAGATCGTGCCGCGGTTACGGCGCGCGGAGAGCAGCCGAGCAAGATGGCCGCGTCCATCGCCGTACCGCCCAGCAGTGCATCGTCCTCGGCACCGGGAAGCAGGAGCATTCCGTACCCGACCTCGGAGAGACGTTCGGCGATCGCGTCCACCTCGATCAATTGCACCGGGTCACGAAAGGCGCTCTGCACCGCCCCCTCGAGCACCACGCCGATCACCCGGGACCGGCCCGTACGGAAGGACGCGGCTCGGGGGTCGGGGCCGCGATAGCCGACGCGCTCGGCCGCCGCCCGGACCGCAGCGCGGGTCGCCTCGGCCACCGGCCCCTTGCCACTGAACGCCAGTGAAGCGGTCGACACCGCCACCCCCGCCTCGGCGGCGACTGCGGCGAGCGTGGGCCGGGGGGTGGCGCCGGGACCTGCGAGCGATTGCTCATTGTCCGAGGAAGTCACGGGTGCTAACCTATCCGAAACGATTCGATCGAAACGATTCGAGAGCTTTCTGATGACACCCGATTCCCCTGCCCGACCACCCATCGCGCCGGATCTGAAGCGTTGGTTGGTCGGCGTCTTCGGCACCTTCTTCGTTGCCGGGGTGGCCCTGTCGAGTTGGCTGTCCCGCGTCCCGCGGATCCGTGACGACCTCGGCGCCACGGCCGGCCAGATGGGGCTGCTGATGCTCGCACTGGGCGTCGGCTCGGTGATCGGACTGACGTCATCCAGCCATCTCATCGCGCGCTTCGGCGCTCGTCGAACCATTCGGGTGTCGATGTGGGTGCTCGGCCTCGGCATGGGCACGGCCGCGCTCGGTCTGGTCGCCCCCACACCGCCCCTGGTCGTCACCGGGCTGGTGATCGCCGGACTGGGCATGGGCACCTGCGATGTCGCGATGAATTTCTCCGGAGCCGACTGCGAACGCCATCTCGAACGGACGGTGATGCCGTTGTTCCACGCCCTGTTCAGTCTCGGTACGGT
>JAKDKP010000526.1 GCA_030453285.1 Propionibacteriales bacterium | reverse complement strand
AGCCACTGACTACGAAGGTTCCTTCCGCGGTGAGAACCCGCCGGCAGGCTTCGAGATCAAGGGCAATGAGGACTCGATGAAGTTCCACACCCCGGATTCGCCCTGGTACGGACGTACCGTCGCCGAGGTTTGGTTCAACAGCGCCGAGGCAGCCGAGAAGGCCGGCTTCGTCAACGCCGTCCAGACCAAGGACGAGGAGGGCTCCAAGTGAGCGACGCACTGAAGATTCGCGATCATCGCGATGTGCTGCTTGCCCCCGTGGTGAGCGAGAAGAGCTACGGGCTGATCGATCAGAACAAGTACACCTTTCTGGTTGCCCCCGAGGCCAACAAGACCGAGATCAAGATTGCCGTGGAAACGGTCTTCGAGGTCAAGGTCACCGATGTCAACACCATCAACCGTCCCGGCAAGCGTCGGCGTACCCGTGCGGGTTGGGGCAAGCGCCCCGACACCAAGCGCGCCATTGTGACCGTCGCCGACGGCCAGCGCATCGACATCTTCGCCGGCCAGGCCTGACAGCGAACACTGAGAGGAAGAAACAATGGGCGTTCGTAAATACAAGCCGACAACCCCGGGCCGTCGTGGTTCCTCGGTTGCCGACTTCGTCGAGTTGACCCGGTCGACTCCCGAGAAGTCGCTGCTGGCTCCGAAGTCCAAGACCGGTGGGCGCAACAATGCCGGCCGGATCACCACCCGTCACATCGGTGGCGGACACAAGCAGGCCTACCGCCTGGTCGACTTCCGTCGCTACGACAAGGACGGTGTGCCGGCCAAGGTCGCGCACATCGAGTACGACCCGAACCGCACCGCCCGGCTGGCGCTGCTGCACTACGCCGATGGTGACAAGCGCTACATCCTGGCTCCGCACAACCTGAAGCAGGGTGCCGCGGTCGAGGCTGGCGAGGGTGCCGACATCAAGCCCGGCAACAACCTGGCCCTGCGCAACATCCCCGTCGGCACCACGGTGCACGCGGTGGAGCTGCGTCCCGGCGGTGGAGCCAAGCTCGGCCGCTCGGCCGGTGCCTCCATTCAGCTGGTTGCCCGCGAGGGCAAGATGGCCACCCTGCGGATGCCTTCGGGCGAGATGCGGATGGTCGACATCCGGTGCCGCGCAACCGTTGGCGAGGTCGGCAACGCCGAGCAGTCCAACATCAGCTGGGGTAAGGCCGGTCGCAGCCGTTGGAAGGGCAAGCGCCCGACCGTCCGTGGTGTCGTGATGAACCCGGTCGACCACCCGCACGGTGGTGGCGAGGGCAAGACCTCTGGTGGACGCCACCCGGTCTCGCCCTGGGGTCAGCCTGAGGGACGCACCCGTGACAAGAACAAGGCGAGCAATCGCCTCATCGTCCGCCGCCGCAAGTCCGGCAAGAAGCGCTGATTGGGAGTCTGAGGAAACATGCCACGCAGCTTGAAGAAGGGCCCCTTCGTTGACGACCACCTGGTGAAAAAGGTGGAAGCTCAACTTGCGAAGGGTTCCAAGAACACTGTCATCAAGACCTGGTCGCGCCGGTCGATGATCACCCCCGACATGATCGGGCTGACCATCGCCGTCCACGACGGTCGCAAGCATGTGCCGGTCTTCGTGACCGACTCCATGGTTGGACACAAGCTCGGAGAGTTCGCACCCACGCGCACCTTCAAGGGCCACATCAAGGACGACCGGAAGGCGCGCCGCCGCTGAGGCGGGCGAGGACAAGGATAGAAATCTGATGAGCACCGAAGAAAAGGCACGGCCGAGCCGCCGCGAGCGCCTGCTCGGCGAGCGTCCGGGTTCGTACGCCATTGCGCGTCACGTCCGGATGTCGCCGACCAAGGTTCGTCGCGTCGTCGACATCGTCCGCGGGATGGATGTCAATGAGGCCCTCACCGTGCTGAAATTTGCACCGCAGGCCGCCTCGGAGCCGGTCGGGAAGGTTGTTGCCAGCGCTGCTGCCAACGCCGAGAACACCGACAAGCTTCGCAGCGATGACCTGTTCATTTCGCAGGCCTATGTCGACGAGGGTGTGACGATGCGCCGCATCCGTCCTCGCGCCAAGGGTTCTGCCTCACGCATCCTGAAGCGCGGCAGCCACATCACGGTGGTTGTCGAGCCCCGTTCGAGCCAGGGTGCCGACACTCGAGAGACCAAGACCGCCAAGAACAAGGAGGCCTGAGCATGGGGCAGAAGATCAATCCCAACGGCTTCCGCCTGGGGATCACGACCGACCACACCACCCGTTGGTACGCCGACAAGCAGTACGCGGAGTACGTGGGCGAGGATGTCAAGATCCGCGAGTTCTTGACCAAGAACCTTGAGCGTGCCGGGCTGTCCTCGGTTGAGATCGAGCGTCGCTCCGAGCGCGTCACGATCTTCCTCTACGCCGCCCGTCCGGGCATCGTGATCGGACGCAATGGCGCCGAGGCAGAGCGGATCCGCGGGGAACTGGAGAAGCTGACCGGCAAGCAGGTTCAGCTGAACATCCTCGAGGTCAAGAACACCGAGACCGACGCCCAGCTGGTCGCCCAGGGGGTGGCCGAGCAGCTCACTGCTCGGGTCGCCTTCCGTCGCGCCATGCGCAAGGCCCAGCAGTCGGCGATGCGCGCCGGCGCCAAGGGAATCCGGATCAAGTGCTCCGGACGACTCGGCGGCGCCGAAATGTCGCGCTCGGAGTTCTACCGTGAGGGCCAGGTGCAGCTGCACACCCTGCGTGCCGACATCGACTACGGCTTCTTCGAGGCACG
>JAKDKP010000525.1 GCA_030453285.1 Propionibacteriales bacterium | reverse complement strand
AGACAACCCTGACCCAGGGCATCGGAGCCGGGCTGAGCGCCGAGGGACAGATCACCTCGCCCACCTTCGTTCTGTCCCGCGTGCACCCCACTCCGGCCGGTCGGCCGGATCTCGTGCACGTGGACGCCTATCGCCTGTCCGGTCTGGACGAGTTGGAGGATCTTGATCTTGATGCCTCGCTGGCCGAATCGGTCACCGTTGTCGAGTGGGGGCGTGGCGTGGCCGACGCCATGGAGGATCATCGTCTCGAGATCGACATCCTGCGTTCCGACGATGAGGACGAGTCGCGGCTGGTGCTGATCCGCGGCATCGGCGCGCGATGGTCGAGCACCGACCTGGCCGTTCTGGCGTCGGCCGACACCCCTGCCCCGGCCAGCGCTGGAACCGACGTCGCACATGCCGCGCAGGGAGCTCGATGATGGCCGGGCAGTCGGGCGAGGTCGTACTGGCGATCGACACCGCCACTTCGGTGGCGGTCGGCCTGGCCCGAGGTGGCAGGGTGCTGGCCGCCGGGGTCGTCGATGACAGCCGGGCGCACGTCGAACAGCTCACCCCGACCATCGACCGGGTCCTCGACGAGGCCGGAGTTGATCTGGGTGCGCTGGATCGGATCGTGATCGGGCTGGGGCCTGGACCGTTCACCGGGCTGCGCGTCGGCATCGTCACCGCCCAGGTGCTGGCGTCGACGACCCGGACTCGGCTGCACGGGGTGTGCACCCTTGACGTGTTGGCCGCCCAGTGGGCCGGCAAAGGAGCGTCTGAGTTCGTGGTGGCGACCGACGCCCGGCGCAAGGAGCTCTACTGGGCACGCTACGAGGTGCGCGGCACTCAGCCCGTACGGGTGGCCGGGCCTCGAGTGACCGTACCGACCGAGCTGCCCGACCTGCCTGTGGTCGGACCGGGTGTTGAGCAGTATCGATCCGTGCTGGGTGGACGTGTCGTCGCTGAACCGGTCGCACTCGATCCGGGACTGATGGCCGTTGTCGGCTCGGGCCTGCCCGACGCCGGGAGCGAGCCGTTGTACCTGCGCCGCCCCGATGCCAAGGAGCCCGGTCCGCGCAAGTCTGCGTTGGCAGCCGGCGGCCCGAAGCGGCTGCGTGGCCTGGCCAGACGTTCGGGATCGGCACCTCCCCCAGAGCCGGGACGATGAGCGGCGCCGACATGGTGGACATGATCAACAACTCCACCATGAACATCAGGCCGGCCCGTGACGCGGATCTCGATGCCGTGTTGTCCTGGGAGGAGTCCGGTTTCGAGCCTGGCGAGCGGTGGCCCAGGGCATCGTGGGCCGGCGAGTTGGCTGCCGACGACCGGGACGTGTTGGTGGCCGAGGCTGACGGTGTGCCGGTGGGGGTGATCACCGTGCAGACGGTGTTCCCCAGCAGCGATCTGCATCGAGTGCTGGTGGCCTCCGCGTGGCGACGACGTGGAGTGGCTCGCGCCCTGGTCGAGGCCGGAGTCGACGCCGTACGAGATCGGGGAGCGCGCAAGATGCTGCTCGAGGTGCGGTACGACAACGAACCAGCGATCGAGCTGTACGGGCGCTACGGGTTCGAGCAGTTGGCGGTGCGCAAGGACTACTACGGGGCTGGCAAGGATGCGTTGATCATGAAGTTGTACGACCTGCAGGAGGATGCATGAGCGGACCGTTGGTGCTCGGCATCGAATCGTCCTGCGACGAGACCGGTGTCGGCATCGTCCGGGGCCGGGAGCTGTTGGCCAATCAGGTCGCCAGTTCGGTCGAACTGCACGCCCGGTTCGGTGGTGTGGTGCCCGAGGTGGCCAGCCGGGCGCACCTGGAGGCGATGGTGCCGACCCTGGAGCGGGCGCTGGCCGAGGCCGATCTCGACCCCGGTGAACTGGATGCCGTTGGTGTCACGGCCGGTCCCGGTCTGATGGGGGCGCTGGCCGTCGGAGTCGCTGCGGCCAAGGCGTGTGCCCTGGCATGGGGCAAACCGCTGTACGGCCTCAACCACCTCGCCGGACACGTCGCGGTCGACCTTGTTGATCATGGTGAGGTGCCGACCCCGTGCATCGCCCTGCTCGTCTCAGGCGGACACACCAATCTGTTGCGGGTCGACGACATCGCCACCTCGATCACCGAGCTGGGAACCACCATCGATGATGCCGCAGGCGAGGCGTACGACAAGGTCGCCCGCGTCCTCGGGTTGGCCTACCCGGGCGGCCCGGTGATCGACGCCGCCGCCACCGGCGACCCGACCAAGATCAAGTTTCCGCGCGGACTGACCGCGCGCAAGGATCTTGTGAAGCACCGCTGGGACTTCTCCTTCTCCGGGCTCAAGACTGCGGTCGCCCGGTGGGTGGAGACCCGCGAGCGTGACGGTGAGGAGTTCGAGCTCGGTGACGTCGCCGCCTCCTTCCAGGAAGCCGTCTGCGACGTGCTGACTGCCAAGGCGATCGATGCCTGCACGGAGCACGGCATCGAGCACCTGCTGATCGGTGGCGGGGTGGCGGCCAACTCGCGGCTGCGCTCCCTCCTGGCCGAGCGATCCGCGGCGGCCGGGATTGAACTGCGCACCCCCCGTCCGATCCTGTGCACCGACAACGGGGTGATGATCGCTGCCCTCGGTGCTGAAGTGGTCTCTCGCGGTCTGCCGCCCTCGGCCGCTGATCTTGGTGCGACCTCGTCGCTGTCGGCCTCGCGCATCACTCTCTGAACGGCTGCCTGGTGAACGCGTCGGCGTGACTAGGGTGGTCCGA
>JAKDKP010000021.1 GCA_030453285.1 Propionibacteriales bacterium | reverse complement strand
TGCCTGATGCAGTTCGATGCAGGCCACCACGAGACCCGCGGCCACGAGTGCCACGAATCCCCAGTTGAAGAAGGCCAGGGTGAGCACGACGGCAGCGATCAGCGCGGCGCCGACACCGACGGCCACGGGCAGATTGCGGCCTGCCCGACCGTAGTCCTTTGCCGCCGACGGGGTGTGATGTTCGGGGTCGATGCCCGGCCCACGGTGGGGGTCGGTGTCAGCCATCAGACCTCGATGAGCTCGGCTTCCTTGCCCTTGAGGAGCTCGTCGACAACGTCGGTGTGCTTCTTGGTGAGGGCATCGAGGGTCTTTTCGGCCCGACCCGCCTCGTCCTCACCGACATCGGAATCCTTGACCAGCTTGTCGATCTCGTCCTTTGCCTGGCGGCGGGCGTTGCGCATCGAGATCCGCGCGTCCTCGGCTTTGCTGCGGGCCAGCTTGATGTACTCCTTGCGGCGATCCTCGGTGAGTTGCGGCAACACCACGCGGATCGCCTTGCCGTCGTTCGAGGGGTTCACACCAAGATCGGAATCACGGATCGACTTCTCGATCGCCGTCATCGACGACTGGTCGAACGGGGTGATCAACACCATCCGGGCCTCGGGGACCTGGAAGGTGGCGAGCTGCTGGAGCGGGGTCTGCGCGCCGTAGTACTCAGCGGTCAGCTTGGCGAACATGGCGGGGTGTGCACGGCCGGTACGGATCGCCGCGAACTCCTCCTTGGCGTACTCGACCGCGCTGTCCATCTTCAGCTCGGCCTCATCGAGGATGTCGGAGATCACGTCGTGTCCTTTCGTCGTCTACGGCTATGGGGTACGGGCGGGAGTTGATGGCTGGTCAGGCGTGCACGGTCGTACCGATCTTGTCACCTCGCACCACGCGGGTGATGTTCTCGGGGTCGTCCATGTTGAAGAAGATCATCGCCAGCCCGTTGTCGCGGGCCAGGCTGATCGCGGTCGCGTCGGCCACCTTCAGATCCCGGGCAAGGTATTCGTCGTAGGTCAGGTCATCGAACATCACCGCGTCGTCGTACTTGTTGGGATCCTTGTCGAAGACCCCGTCAGCGCCGTTCTTGGCCACCAGCAGGACGTCGGCGCCGATTTCGAGTGCACGCTGGGCGGCGACGGTGTCGGTGGAGAAGTACGGCATGCCCGAGCCGGCGCCGAAGATCACCACGCGTCCCTTCTCCAGATGCCGCTCGGCTCGACGAGGGATGTACGGCTCGGCAACCTGACCCATCTCGATGGCGGTCTGCACCCGGGTGTCGATGCCGGCCTTCTCGCAGAAGTCCTGCAGCGCCAGGCAGTTCATCACCGTACCCAGCATGCCCATGTAGTCGGCCCGGTCACGTTCCATGCCGCGCTGGGACAGCTCCGCACCGCGGAAGAAGTTGCCGCCACCGACCACGATCGCAATCTGGGCGCCCCCCTTGACGGCGCGCGCGATCTCCTCAGCCACCGAGGCCACCACGTCCGGATCGACGCCGATCTTTCCGCCGCCGAACACCTCTCCGGACAACTTCAGCAGGACGCGGCGATAACTGGCCATCGATTTTCCTCCGTACGCGGGTGTCGGTCGGTTGAGCAGCCTACCGGTCGGTCGCTCGGCGGTGACAATCGCCGCCGGCGCCGAGGACGGGGCGAGGGGCAGGAGGACGGGTCAGACCGGAGAAACACGGCAGGGGCCGGGAGTTGGACTCCCGACCCCTGGTGATGAGTGTGTACGGTGCGCGGTCACCGCACGGGCAGGCGGGCTTGATCAGCCGGCTGCTTCGAAGCGGGCGAAGCGGGTCACGGTGACACCGGCGGTCTCGAGCTGCTTGCCGACGGTGGACTTGCTGTCGGTCACCGACGGCTGGTCCAGCAGGCAGACCTCCTTGAAGAAGCCGTTCACCCGACCCTCGATGATCTTGGGCAATGCCTTCTCGGGCTTACCCTCCTCCTTGGCAGTGGCCTCGGCGATCCGGCGCTCGTTCTCCACCGTCTCGGCCGGGACTTCGTCGCGGTTCAGGAACTGCGGGCGCATGGCGGCAATCTGCATGGCCGCGGCCCGAGCCGCATCGGTGTCGCTGCCGGTGTACTCCACCAGCACGCCCACCTGGGGCGGCAGGTCGGAGGCACGCTTGTGCAGGTAGACCGCGGTCTGACCGTCGAAATAGGCGGCGTTGCTGACCTCGAGCTTCTCGCCAATCTTGGCGGCCAGCGTGCCGACCGCGTCGGCAACCGTGGCGTCACCCAGCGGGGCGGCATTCACGGCAGCGACATCGGCAGCCTTGGCCTGGTCGGCGGCCGCGACGACCTTGTTGGCGAGCTCGACGAACTCGTCGTTCTTGGCCACGAAGTCGGTCTCGGCGCCGAGCTGGATGAGTGCGCCACCGGTCGAGGCCACCAGACCGTTGCTGGCGGAGCGCTCGGCGCCACGCTTGGCGGCCTTGGCCTGGCCACTGACTCGCAGGACCTCAACGGCCTTGTCGAAGTCACCGTCAGCCTCGGTGAGCGCCTTCTTGGCGTCCATCATGCCGGCGCCGGTGGCGTCGCGGAGCTTCTTGACATCTGCAACCGAAATAGTCGCCATGTGTGGGTTTTCCTCTTCTCGCAGTCGTTGGCTGGGAACTCAGTTGGCGGTGGTACTCAGTTGGCCGGGGGCTCGCCAGCGGGGGTCTCCGCGTCGGCAGCCGGGGCCTCGGCAGCCGGAGTCGCCGCGGTGCTCGTCGCCTGAGCAGCCTCGGTGGCCTGAGCCTGGGCCACAGGTGCCTCGGCCACGGGAACCTCAGCAGCGGGAGCGGCGGCGGAGCCGTCGGTCGGCGCCGCCGCGGTCGCAGCAGATTCGCCGGCCGGAGTCTCGGCAGCCTTGTCGTCGCCACCCAGCAGCTCGCGCTCCCAGTCGGGCAGCGGCTCGGAGCCGGACGCCTCGGATTCGGCGGTGGCACCACCGGAACGGGCCAGCAGGCCGTCGGCGACGGCGTCGGCCACGACGCGGGTCAGCAGAGCCACCGAGCGGATGGCATCGTCATTGCCGGGGATGGCGAAGTCGACCTCGTCGGGATCACAGTTGGTGTCGAGGATGCCGATGATCGGGATGCGCAGCTTGCGCGCCTCGTCGACCGCCAGGTGCTCCTTCTTGGTGTCGACGATCCAGACCGCGGCCGGCGTACGGCCCATGTCCCGGATGCCGCCGAGAGCCTTCTCCAGCTTGTCCTTCTCGCGGCGCAGGCCGAGCAGTTCCTTCTTGGTCAGGCCGGAGGCGGCGACGTTGTCGAAGTCGAGGGTCTCCAGCTCCTTGAGACGCTGGATCCGCTTCACCATGGTGTGGAAGTTGGTCAGCATGCCACCGAGCCAGCGGTGGTTCACGTACGGCATGCCAACGCGGGTCGCCTGCTCGGAGATGGCTTCCTGGGCCTGCTTCTTGGTGCCGACGAAAAGGAGCTGGCCGCCGCGGGCGACGGTCTCCTTGATGAACGCGTACGCGCGGTCGATGTAGGTCAGCGACTGCTGGAGGTCAATGATGTAGATGCCGTTGCGCTCGGTGAAGATGAAGCGCTTCATCTTGGGGTTCCAGCGACGGGTCTGGTGCCCGAAATGGACGCCGCTCTCGAGGAGCTGGCGGGTAGTGACGACAGCCATGGTCGTACCCTTCTTGGCCACGCATCCGGTGCGTGGCACGGTTGTTCCGGAGTCGAACTCTTCGACACCGCCTGATGTGGGCACGCCTGCACCACCCTTGCGGGACCGTAGGTGCGGTGTTCGCCGATCTGCGACGATCAGCCCACATGCGAAGTCAGTCTGGACACAGACTGCTGCGAGGCAGTCTACGCGCGGGGTGCCCCATTGCGCCAACCTGCCGGACGCGTAGTCAGCACCAACCGCTCTGGGGTCTCCGCAGCGGTCGGTTCTGCCGCCTCGACGGTGCTGTTGATCGATGACTCTCGGCTGTCCACAGGCGCGCGTGCAGATCGACGCCGTCGTCCACAGATCTGGTCTGCCGCGGCGCAATGAGGCAGTGCTTCACCAAGATGGGGGCATGGAATCGTGCGCCGTGTCTCGTCGGTCCGTACGCCGGAGTGCGGTGGGCCTGCTGGCGCTGCTGCTCATCCTGGTGCCGGCCGTGGCGCGGGCCGAGCCCGGCCTTCCGCAGACATCAGGGTGGCCGCTGTCACCGGCCCCCGAGGTGGTGCGTGGGTTCGAGTTGCCCGAGCAGAAGTGGGGAGCGGGCAACCGTGGTCTCGATCTCGCCGCGAGCGAGGGGCAGCCGGTCTTCGCAGCCGCCGCCGGGACGGTCAGCTTTGCCGGGCTGATCGCCGGCCGGGGGGTGGTCGTGGTGGATCACGGCGGGGTGCGGACCACGTACGAACCGGTCACGGCGACGGTCACGGTGGGCACCCGGGTCTCGTACGGGGAGGCGATCGGCACCGTACGCGGGAGCCATTGCGCCGCCCGGGGTTGCCTGCACTGGGGGTTGCGCCGAGGCGAGGAATACCTCGATCCGAGCCTGCTGATCAACACCACTGCCCCGGCGGGACCGACCTCGGAGGTCAGGTTGTTGCCCGGCGAAGCGGTCGCGGCCGTGCAGCAGCGGGTCGCCGCGCGGGCGGCCGCCGGTGGCGTGGCGATCGGCCCGGGCGGCGAGCATGGCTTCGTGCTGCCCGCGACCGGACCGATCACCTCCCCGTTCGGGATGCGCGTCCACCCGGTGACGGGGATACGCAAACTGCACGACGGATTGGACTTCGGTGCATCCTGCGGGACACCGCTGCGTGCGCCGGCCGACGGGGTGATTGCAGTGAGCGAGTACAACTCAGCTCTCGGCAATCGGGTGGTGATCGACCACGGAATCGTTGACGGCCGCCGCGTCCGAACGGGCCTGAACCACGCGCAGTCCTTCTCGGTCAAGGCCGGCGACACCGTCACCAAGGGCCAAGTGGTCGGGCTGGTCGGGACGACCGGATTGTCCACCGGCTGCCACCTGCACCTGATGGTGTGGCTGGACGGCCCGCTCGTCGATCCGGCGAGTTGGTTCTGACTACCGCGCGTACGAGGACCGGGCCGCCTTCCACAGCCAGCCGATCGGCCGCAGCCCCAGATGAGCTGCACCTGCCCGACCAGCAGTTCGATGTCTGCCACGTCGGCCACACCATCGGTCGTTCTGGGCGCGCCCCGAGGGCAACCACGGTGACGTCACGCCCGGGGGTGCGCCTGCCGGAAGGCGGTACGCAGCCGGTCCTGAGTGACGTGGGTGTAGAGCTGCGTGGTGGCCAGGGAAGAGTGGCCGAGCAGTTCCTGCACGCTGCGCAGATCGGCACCGCCCTCCAACAGATGAGTCGCCATGGCATGCCGCAACCCGTGCGGCCCGAGATCGGGCGCACCGGCAGCAACCAACGCGCGGTGCACGATCCGACGCACCACCCGCGGATCGATCCGGCCGCCACGTTCACCGAGGAAGACCGCGTTCTGAGCCGGTTGTCCCGCTCGGGCACCGACCAGCGCCGCCCGTACGGACAACCAGGCAGCGAGAGCACGGATGGCCGGGCCGCCCATCGGCACGGTCCGTTCCTTGTCACCCTTGCCCAGCACCCGCAAGGTGCCACGCCCGTGATCGACATCGGCCAGATCGAGCCCGCACAATTCGGAGACGCGGATTCCGGTGGCGTACAACACCTCAAGCATTGCGGCATCTCGTCGGCCGATGGGCGAGTCATCGGCGGCGGCCGCCTCGGCCGCCCCGGTGAGCATCCGGTCGGCCTCCACCTGCTCGACGGTGGCCGGAAGCCGCTTGGGTGTCTTCGGGGACCGCAGGGTCTGGGCCGGATTCACCGGCACCCGACCGGTCTCATGCAGCCACCGGAAGAAGACGCGGACCGCGGCAGCCCGCCGCTGCACCGAGCTGCGCTGTTGACCGCGGGTCTGTTGGTTGGCCAACCAGCCACGCAGCGCACGGAGGTCCACCGCGCCCCACTGCGTCACGCGACGACGCGCTAGATGCAGTCCGAGGTGGCGAAGGTCACCCAGATAGGCGCGCACCGAGTGCGCGCTCAGGTTTCGCTCGGAGGCCAGATGTCGCTCGTACGACACCAGCACTGTCGCCATCTCCTCGCCGAGTTCCTCGCCAGGTCCAGCGTCGAGTTCCTCGTCAGGGCCAGTCTCGGGCGCCTCAATGGGGTCCTCGGCCTCGTGGGGCGGATCGGTCACCCTCCCACCATCGTTCGGCGTGGGGTCGGGAGCAAGGCACCACGCACGCGCGCGTGATATTCAAGTGCCATGCCAGACGACGTGACACCCGACGAAGCCAATACTCGCGAGACCTCCCTCGACGAGGGCAGCAGCAACACGCCCCCGGTGGACAAGCCCGCCACGAAGGAGTCCTCGGCCGACGATTCGCCGGCCACGAAGTCTCCTGCTGACCAGGTTGAAGCCATCGAACGGAGGTCCCGCGGGACCGCCGCCGCACCGGCGACGGAGCCGACAGCGGAGTTGGGCGCGCCCGCCGGCGAACCGGCCGGCCTGGCCGACCAGCAGGTCACCGATACCGGGGTGGACGCCGAATCCGGGATCCGGATCGTGATCGGTGGATACACCGGCGAGCTCGACGGCCATGCGGCCGGTCTCAGTGGGTACCGCTGGAACGCCTCGAACGCCGAGGAGGTCGAGGTCGTCGCCTTCGACCCCATCACCCTCCCTTCTCCCACCTGGATTGCGGCACACCCGAACGGTTCGCAGGTGTATACGGTGTCCGAGACGACTCCGGGCCAAGTGCATGCGGTCCAGGTCACCGACTCCGGTGATCTCGTGCTGATCAACTCCGTGGCCAGCGGTGGCGACGGCGGATGCCACACCGCGGTCTCTCCCGACGGCCGCCACCTGGTCGTCGCGCACTACGGCAGCGGTTCGGTCGCCACCTTCGGCATCGGCGAGCACGGTGCACTGTCGGAGGTGTTGGATCGCGCCGAGCTCGCTGGCACCGGCCCAGATCCCGTACGCCAGGAAGCCGGACACGCCCACCAGGCCGTCTTTGACGGCGATGTCCTCCTGATTACCAACCTCGGCAACGACCGGATCCACCGCTTCACACTGGGCGACGACGGAGCACTGACCGAGCTGGACTCCCCGATCGTGCTGCCCGACGGCAGCGGTCCCCGACACCTGGTGATCACCGGTGAACACATGGCGGTGGCCTGCGAACTGTCGGCCCAGGTCTGGCTCGGTCGACGCGGTACGAGTGGCTGGGGCGAGGTGGCGGTGGTGGCTTCCAGCGGCCAGGACCACCTGCCGGCCGACATACGCGTCCACCCCTCCGGGATCGCCGTGGTTGGGGACGAGGTGCTGGTGGCCAATCGCGGCAACGACACCGTCGCGGTGTTGGCCCTCGACCGAGCCACTGACGCCCTCGAGCTGACCTCGGAGTTCGACTCGGTCGGCGCCTGGCCCCGCGACCTGATGGCCACCGACGGGCGGATCTGGGTCGCCAACCAGGTCGATGACCTCGTCTCGGTGTTCGTACGACGCCCCGACAACGACGGCGGTCGTGGCAGGTGGGAACTCGACTTCCAGATCCCCAGCCCGAGCCCGGCGTGCGTGGCCATCATTCCGCCCACCACGAACCCCTCTGCCGCCTTGACCACGAAGGAGATTGACCGGTGATTCGTCGCCCAAGCAAGCCCACTGTCAAGAAGGCCACCGCCACCAAGGTCTCCGACGCGCAGGCGAACAGTGTGGCCATCGTCGGCGGTCGGGTCGTCCCGATCAGCGGCGAGGTGATCGAGGGCGGCACGGTCGTGATCACCGACGGCCGCATCTCCGCGATCGGCGCCGATGTGTCGCTGCCCAAGGGCATCGCGACCGTTGATGCCACCGGGCGATGGGTGCTGCCCGGCTTCGTCGAGTCCCACGGACATCTCGGAGTGCACGAGGAGGGCAACGGCTGGGCCGGTCAGGACACCAACGAGATGACCGACCCGATCGGGGCCCGGTTCCGTGCCCTGGATGCCATCAATCCCGCCGACGAGGGCTTCCGTGACGCCTTGTCCGGCGGCGTCACCGCCGTGGTCGTGAAGCCCGGTTCGGGCAATCCGGTCGGTGGCCAGACGGTGGCGATCAAGTCGTGGGGTCGGATCGTCGACGAGATGGTGATCGCCGAACCGTGCAGCCTCAAGTCGGCCCTGGGAGAGAACCCCAAGCGGGTGTACGGGGAGCAGAAGAAGACGCCGTCGACCCGGCTGGGTGTGGCCGCGGTGATTCGCCAGGCGTTGATCAAGGCCCAGGACTACCGCATCGCCCGTGAACATGCGGCCGAGCAGGACAAGCCATTCACCAGGGATCTCGATGCCGAGATCTTGATCAAGGTGCTGGACGGGGAGATTCCGTGGTGCCAGCACACCCATCGAGCCGATGACATCGCCACCGCGCTGCGGTTGGCCGAGGAATTCGGGTACCGACTGGTGATCAACCATGGCACCGAGGCGCATCTGCTGCCCGACGTACTGGCAGCCAAGGACATCCCGGTGATCATGGGACCGCTGATCGTCTCCCGGTCGAAGGTTGAGGTCAATCAGCGTTCGATGCGCAATCCGGGTCTGCTGGATCGGGCCGGGGTGAAGGTGGCCATCACCACCGACCATCCCGTTGTGCCGATCCATCATCTCGTCACCCAGGCCGCGCTGGCCGTACGGGATGGGATGGACGCCGATGCCGCGTTGCGGTCGATCACGATCAACCCGGCCGAGATCCTCGGGCTGGATGATCGGGTCGGCTCGCTCGAGGTGGGTAAGGATGGCGATGTCGTGATCTGGTCGGGCGACCCGTTCGAGCTGATGAGTCGCGCGCTGCACGTCTTCGTCGACGGTCGCGAGGTGCACACCTTCGATGCCGAGTCCGGACTTGGCCGTACGCTGGACCCGTACACGAACCTGCCGGAGAACTGATGCCCGACGCCCCCGCGCCGCAGCCCATGATCAACTCATCCGAGGATCTCCCCACGGCGGGGACCGGGCTGCCCATCACCCGGTGGGGGCACCCGGTGATGCACTCCCCCACCCGACCGGTGACGACGTTCGATGATGAGTTCCGCTCCTTCCTGCGTGACATGTTCGCCACCAACGAGGCCGCCCAGGGCGTTGGCCTGGCCGCCACCCAGGTGGGAGTTGATCTTGCCGTCTTCATCTACGACTGCCCCGATGACGATGACGTGCGACATGTGGGGGTGATGTGCAATCCGGTGGTCACCCTGCCGGAGGGCAAGCAGCGCCGACTGGATGTGACTGATGAGGGGTGCCTGTCGCTGCCCGGCGCCTACATCGGCCTGGCTCGCCCGGACACCGCCACCTGCCGTGGGCAGGACGAGTACGGAAACGATGTCGAGGTCACCGGCACCGGCTACTTCGCCCGCTGCCTGCAGCACGAGACCGACCATCTGAACGGCATGGTCTTCGGCGATCGACTGGCTGCCCGTGCCCGTCGCAAACTGCAGCAGCAGCACGAGAAGGTGGCCGCCAACTATCCCGAGGACTGGCCAGCCAGCCCGCGGGTGGTCGCCGGGGCGAACGGTTGAGCCGACCCTCGTCGGCCGCAACCGTGGTTCGCGCTCGGACCTCTGCCGATCTGCCGGCCCTGACCGAGGTGCTGGCTCGGCAACAACCCGCCTCGCGCTACCCGTTCCGCTGGCCGTTGCCCTTCCCGTCCGAGGACTTCATCGCGCGCCCCGGTGAACGGGCGGCCTGGGTCGCCGAGGTCGACGGCCGTGTTGCCGGGCACGTGTCGGTCACCGGGATCGTCGGCGATGCTGATCATGGTGAGCTGGTGGATGCCTGGACCCGCGCCACCGGTGTCGGTGTTGATCAACTCGGCTGCCTGTCGGTGCTGTTCGCCGATGTCGACGTCCGCGGACGCGGGGTCGGCCGAGCGCTGATGGACGCTGCCGAGGGGTGGATCATCGACCACGGCCTGCATCCAGTCCTCGACGTCGTCCCGATCGGTGCCCCGATGGCCTTGTACGCGAGCCGCGGTTGGCGGGTCGTCGGCCAGGCCCGTCCGCCGTGGCTGCCCGACGACGAGCCACCCATGCAGGCCATGGTGCTGGACCGCAGTCTCACACGGTCTTGATCACTCCCCCGTCGGCCAGATAATCGGCTCCGGTGAGGTTGCCGGATCGATCGGAGGCCAGGAAGGTGATCAGCGCCGCGGTCTCCTCGGGTTCGGTCAGGCGTCCGGTGGTGATCGACATGGCGCCGGGGACTGTTGTGATGAACTCCTCCAGCGTGAGTCCCGCCTGATCGGCCAGCCGCCCGGCATACCCTTGCGGATCGGACCAGTTGGCGGTTCGGGTTGGACCGGGGGTGACTGTCAGCGCCCGGAGCCCACCTGCCCCGAACTCCTCGGCCAGCGCCTTGGTCAGGTTGTTCAACGCCGCCTTGGCGGTGCCGTAGTCGACCGGCGGGAACGCTGCCCGTGCACCGATCGAGGACACGTTGATCACCACCCCACGTCGGTTGAGCAGTCCGGGCAAAAGTGCCCGGGTGATCCGTACGGTGGCAAAGAGGTTGAGCTCGTACGTGGCCTGCCAGGTGTCATCGTCGAGGTCGAGAAAGCCGGCGGCCGTCAGGCTGCCCGGCACGACACCGCCGAGGTTGTTGATCAAGATGTCGGCTTCGCCCACGCGATCGGCCAGTTGCCGGGCGGCTGCGTGGTCGGTGAGGTCCAACGGGATCGATTCGATGCCATCCTCGGTGATCACCGTGCGGGACACCGCGTGCACGTTGGCCCCTTCGGTGGCGAAGCTGCGTGCGGTGGCGAGCCCGATGCCCTTGCTGGCACCGGTGACGACGACGTTCTTGCCCTGCAGGTTGAGATCCATCTTCGTTCTCCTTTGTTTTTGACTTCTAGTTCCAGTATTGGATCATGCTCTTGTGGTTGTGGTGCAGGGGGTTGTCAGACCGTACGCATCGCCGTGTCGGCCAGGGATCGCAGGCGTCGCAGGTCGGGATCGACCCGTGCCATCACCTGGATGCCGTTGAGGGTGGTGACGAAGAACTCCGCCAGCGCGACTGCGTCGGCGCCGGCATCGATCTCGCCCGCCAGTTGGCCCTGCTCGATCACGCTCTGGAAGGCTTCTTCCTGCAGGCGAAGCGTTCGCTGGACCATTCGACGTACCGCAGGATCGTGGCCAGCCAGCTCGACGGCGGCATTGGTGATCATGCAACCGCGATGATCACGATCCCGCCGCGCCCGGTCGATCACCATGTCGAGCGCAGCCTGCAGGCGCTCCCTGGATGATCCGGGTGCCTCCAGCACCGCCTGCAGTGCGGCACCATTGGCCTCCTGGTAGCGACGCAGCGCGGCCTCGTACAACTCGTGCTTGCTGCCGAAGGTGTTGTACAGACTCCCCCGCCCGATCCCC
>JAKDKP010000020.1 GCA_030453285.1 Propionibacteriales bacterium | reverse complement strand
CGAGCCACGCCCCGCGGGTCAACGTCTCGCGATGCAGCCCGCGGGCGTACGGCTCAAGACCCTCGGCTCCGATCTCCAACAGACTTCCCTGGACTTCCATGCCGCCGGGACCGGCGCCAGGATGCGCCGCGCTGCCCTGAATCGTCATGTTCTGACCTTACACCTATTCGTACACTTGTTCGTATTGCACCCACCGTGGCCTCGCCTCCTCCGGTGTCCGACCGGGTTCTGAACGAGGACCCTCGCGCGCCACGCCGTGACTGATCGGCCGAATGCAGGTGACAACGGCCACCTCGCGGGGCACTCTTGTGCCAGAACTTTCACGCCAACAAGGGCCAAAGGCCTCAAGCCGACAAGGGCCGGAGTCTCCGAGCAGACAAGGCCAGTCTTCGAGCCGACAAGGCCAGTCTTCGAGCCGACAAGGACTGTGATGAGCGGTGTCATGGTGTTGAACACCGACAACACGGCCCTGCACACCGTGTCGGTCCCGCACGCCATCCGGATGCTGATCCGCCGGGTCGCGATCATCGAGGAAGCCGTGGCGGACCAGCAGATCGGCCCCTACCCGGTGCCGTTGGTGCTCCGCCTGATCCGTTACGTCAAGACCACCTTCCTGTACGGCCGCGCGCCGGCCTGGTCCAAGCGGTCGGTGCTGCGCCGGGACGGACACACCTGCGCCTACTGCGGCGGACACGGTACGACCATCGATCACCTGCTGCCGGTGTCGCGTGGTGGCCGCAACACCTGGCTGAACACCGTCTGCGCCTGCGAGGGGTGCAACCGGCGCAAGGCCGACCGCACCCCGTCCGAAGCTGGAATGCCGCTGCGGTTTGCGTCACGGGTGCCGCTCTGGCGTGAGGTGTCTCCTCGTCCGTGAAGGGTCTGCCTCGGTGTGTGCCGCATCGGTGCGCCCCCGTTCGTTGGCTGCGAGACCCGCGCCCGTCGGCGGCGCGGGTCTCGACCTGCGGTTGAGGAAGGCGTTGCGCCTCGATCGGTGCGTGCCTAAGGTTCGCCGTAACTCACGTCCCATCTGTCACAGGAAGATTGAGCCCATGACGTCCCCAGAGCAACTCGTCTACTCGCCCCCCTTTCCCTGGTCCTCCTGGCGTCGATGGCCCTGGCTCCGGTGCCACAGGCCCAGGCCGCACCGACCACTGACATCCAGACTCTTCCGGTCAACCAGAGCACCGCCCGGACCAAGATCGATCGCGCTGACAATCCGGTCGACAAGCAGGTGCTGGCCAAGAGTCAAGTGGTGGCCGAACTACCCACCACTGACACCGACAACTTCTCCACCATCGGCATCACCTGGGCTGCCGAGAGCACCGGCGCCACGCCCGACTTCGAGATCCGCCTCAAGCGCCAGCAGGGATGGAGCGGCTGGGAGAGCCTCGAGACCGGGACCGGCGACACCGAGACCGCCAGCGACGGACGCAAGTCCACCGATCCGATCTATGTCGGGGACTCCGACGGCGTCGAACTGCGCACGCTCGGCGATCAGACCACCAAGGTTTCCGACGTCAAGCTCACCATGATCGACTCGCCACCGGTCGCCGCCGACGCGAACCCCGCCATGATGGCTCCCGACGCCACGACGGCCGGCGATCAGGCACCGCGCCCGAACATCGTCAGCCGCAAAGGCTGGGGCGCCGACGAGAGTGTGCGCTGCGGTGACGCCGAGATGCGGGACAAGATCGACAACACGGTCAAGGGGATCGTGGTGCACCACACCGCCGGAGCCAACTCGTACTCGGCCAATCAGTCCGCATCGATCATCCGTGGCATCTACTCGTACCACGTCAAGACCTTGGGCTGGTGCGACATCGGCTACAACTTCCTGGTCGACAAGTACGGCAAGATCTTCGAAGGCCGTTGGGGTGGAGTGACCCTCCCGGTACGCGGCTCGCACGCCACCTCGTGGAACACCAACACCATGGGTGTCTCCTTCATGGGCAACTACAGCACCGCCTCCGCCCCCGCCGCCATGCTCGATGCCGGTGCCAAGCTGATGGCTTGGAAGTTCGACGGCTACTACCGCAACCCGAAGGGCAAGGTCACCCTGGCCGGCAAGACCGTGAACACGATCTTCCGGCACGGCGACGTCATGCAAACCGATTGTCCCGGCCGCGACATTGACCGACAGATGGGCGCCCTGCGTGACAACGTGGCACGCAAGATGGGCAAGAATTCGGCCCTGCAGAACGACTGGGCCGCGCGTGGTTGGCTCGGTGATCCGACGGACATGGAGAAGGTGGTCGGCACGGGGCGGGTCGGTTCGTTCGCGAAAGCCGACCTGCTGCAGTCACCCAACGGCAAGATTCACTGGGTCCAGAACTCACTGCGTGGTCGGTACGACCAGTTGGGTGGCCCCACCGGCACACTCGGCTGGCCCACCAGCAACGAGGTCAACGGTCTGACGCCGGGCAGCAAGCAGAACTCCTTCGAACGGGGGCGGATCGTCTGGACCGCCGCGTACGGGGCCTGGGCACTGACCGGTGGGATCAACAACAACTACGTCGCCCTTCCCTCCGCGGACCGCAACAAGATCGGCGTACCCCGCGCCGCGGAAGCCAACGGTCGCGTTTCCGGCGTGCGGGTGCAGCGCTTCTCGGGCGGCTACTACTACTGGTCACCGAGGACGACAACGGTGCCGTTGTGGGGTGGCATCGAACGACGCTACGCCGCCATCGGATCCGAGGCCGCGACGATCGGACTCCCCACCGCCAAGGAGGGCAACGGCAAGGTGACCGGATCGCGCCAGGTGAACTTCACCAGAGGCACGATTGTCTGGACCAGCGGGACCGGCGCCTGGGAGATCGGGGGCAGCATGAACACGTTGTACCGCTCCTTGGGCAGTTACACGACCAACCTCGGCGCTCCGACCAGCACGGAGTACAAGGGATCCAAGGCCGGTGCGATGAAACAGAACTTCACCCGCGGTCGGATCTACTGGAGTTCGGCGACCGGCGCCCAGGCGGTGTACGGCGACATCGGTGCGAAGTTCCGCTCGCTTGGTGAGGAGGGCTCGCGGCTGGGTATGCCGACCAGCAGCGAGTACGGAGTCACCGGCGGACGGGCAGTCAACTTCCAGGGCGGCAAGATCACCTGGGACCAGGCCACCAAGAAGGTGACCGTCACGTACAAGTGACAGCTCCTCATCCCGCTCAGCGGCGATGATCATTGAGGGCCGACGGGGGTTCCCGTCGGCCCTTGGTTGATCAAGAAGACGTCCCGTCGTCGACGATCAGGAGCGGACCGGTGCCACGTTGGCTCCGGCCGGTGCGGTGTCGGCGATCCACAGGTCGATCAAGCCTCGGAAATGGGCCCGGAAACGCGCACGCTCGTCCTCGGGGTAGGTCGCGGTGATGGTGTCGGACAATAGCTTGTCGAAGGCGGGCGAGGTCACCCACTCATGCACCATCACCTCAAGATCAGGCATTGCCTCAGCCACGAACTCGCGGTACAGATCGGCCTGAAAGTGGTTGTCGGCCAGCTTCTGGTAGCCGGCCAGTCGCTGCCGATGATCCAGGTCCTCGTCATCGGCGATCGCGAACCACGGGTCGGTGTCGACGTGCAGCCTTGACCTGCGCTGGGTGACCGCACAGAAGGCCGACCAGGTGAGCAGCCGAGAGATCGCCCACGGGAAGTAGTAGTGCAGGCTCGTCACCGCAACATCGGGGCAGGCGTTCGCATAGTCGATCGGATGCACGGTGGCGCCGCGGACCAACATCTCGCAGGAGTTGAACTCCCAACGGAACAGCGCATTCACCGTCTGCGCGATGGTCACCGCCTCCTGCCCCACCTCGGGGGTGAGAAAGTCATGATCAACCAGGTAGCGGTCGTGCATCGGCTCGTCGGGACGGAAGTGCATCACCATCGTTTCCGGTCCGATGGTCAGGGCCCGGGCGAACACGTCGTACGGGTCGACGGCCTTCTGCAGATGCATCAGCATCTCCCCCGAGCCGTTGTAGGCGTCCCACAGGTCAGCCTCGTTGTTGATGCGCGAGACTCCTCGCCAGGCTCCCCCGTCAAATGGCTTCATGAACATCGGGTAGCCCATCTCGGTGGCGATCTCACCGAGGTCGAAGGAGTCGTTGTAGTTCGTCGAGGTGTACGCCCAGCGGGTGTTGTCGATCGGATTCTTGTACGGCACCAGCACGGTCTCGGGCACATTCATCCCGAGCCGCATCAAGGCGCAGTAGGCCGAATGCTTCTCCATCGCCTGGAACGTGAACGGCGAGTTGAGCAGATAGACGTCGTCCATCAGCGCCACCTTCTTGAGCCACTCCCGTGGGTGGTAGTACCAGTGGGCCAATCGATCGATCACGACGTCGGTGCGAGCCCCGTCCCGGAGGTTGAAGGGTGCGATGCGGAGTCGTTCGGTCTCCAACGTGTGCTGATTTCCCTTGTACGACAAGGCTCCCAGCCTGTTGGTCAGAGCCTCGAAAGCGGTCGGCCAGTCCTCCTCGGCGCCCAGCAGCAGGCCGATCAGGTGGTTGCGCGTGGTCATGGTTGTCCTTCCGGAGTCGATGATCAACAGAACCGTGGCAGATGATGGGCGATCTCCCGACGCCACCACTCCCAATCATGGCTGACGTCGGTGCCCCACAGGTCCAGTTCACATCGGATGCCCTTGTCGGCCACCATCGGAGCGAACTGGTGGGCCGACGGCAATGAACCGGTGGGGTGGGTCTCCCAGGCGCCCTGCCCCACGACCAGCACCAGGTTGAGCTGTTGCCGCAACCAGGCGAGATGGTCACCATCGAGCTGTGGGACGAAGGCAGCGGGATTAGCCGCGTATGCTCGCTCCCCCGGTTCACCCCACTGCCGCCAGGTCCGCACGTCGTAGTTGCCCGACAACCCGATCGCCACCGGGGCGACATCGGCACGCTCGAAGGCGAAGTGCACCGCATGGTAGGCGCCCATGCTGCACCCGGTGGTGATGAGGTTGAGAGTGCCGCCGCAGTCCTCGGCGACCAGCGGCACCACCGCCTGCTCCAACCAGGTCGTGTACGCCCGATGCACCACGGCGCGCTCCTCGATCGGCAGGGACCGGTTGGACCAACTCAGATCGTCGATCGAGTCCACGCAGTAGAGCTTGATCCGCCCCTGGTCCAGCAGCGGTTGGACAGCTTCGACCATGCCATTGTTCGCGTAGTCGACCGCCTTGCCCGCCTCGCTGGGAAACGCCAGCACCGGGCGGCCCCAATGCCCGTACGCCAACACCTCCATCGTCCGGTCGATGCCAGAACCGAGCGGACTCTCGAAACGGCGGGGAGCGATCGGGGTCATCGGGCCATCCAACTCCGTCGGACTCCCGGCACGCAAGGGTCAAGATCAGCCCGGTGGGATCTGGCGTCTGGTCAAGGTGGTGCGCCGGGTTCCGGGCGGGTCGCCACCGCCTCGGTCGATGCCTGAGTAGTTCCTGAGGGACGACGAACCTTCAGATCGTGCTGAGCAGGGTCTCCTGTCTCGGTACGAAGCTCCGTTCAAGCACCCAGCTCGGCGGCTGACCATTGACGCGCGTCACAACCGGGACGTTCCGAGATGAGGTCGCCCATCACGTTGTCGGGCAGGGCCGCCCCTCCGAGGGCACCAGACCGTCAGGTCGATGGTTGAGCAGGTTTCCGAGGGACGAGGAAACCGTGTCGAAACCTGTCAGCCCACATGTGGACGCGGACTCGGCCAGCGATCAGGGTGCCAGTGCACCACGAAGGTCAGCGACGCGAAGGATTCCCTGCCGCGAGGTCTTCCTCGTCAACGGAAAGTCCGTATCGGCCGAGCTCGGTGGCCGCCAATTGCTTGATCACCGTACGGTTGCCGGCCCTCCAGTCGGCGACTGGGTCGTCAGAGATCTGTGCCAGGGAACGGATCGGCTCGGTCGCGAGCGCCCGTAGGGCGAACAGGTCGGCGCCGGCGCCGGCGTCCAGCAATCGTCGTACGGCCCCTGCGGTCCGCACGAATCGGATCCGGCCCGGCAGCCAGAAGAGCAGGACCAGCAGGAATGGCACGGCGAAGGTGATCACACCCATCAGGGTGGCCACGGATTCGATGGTGGTGACCTGGTCATTGGCCGCACCGACCATTTTCCCCACCGACTCCGCGGCGTCGACGAAGGGGACCCGCAGGTCGTCGCCGATGGCCGGCACGCGGCCCACCTCGTCGGCGGCACGGCCAAGACTCTGCCCCATCGCCGTGCCGTGCTGCACCACCTGCCGAGCCGGGTCGGCCAGCACCCTGATCGCCCCGTCGACGACCCGCCCGATCGCGAACCAGACCACTGACCAGATGACGACGAAGAGGTCGCCGGCGATCTGTCGGTACAACTTGGCCGAATGGCCCGCGTACAACCTCATGATGTGCTCCAGTCGTGGAAGCCGCGGCCGGTCTTGTGGCCCAGGTGTCCGGCAGCGACCAGGTCGATCAGGATCTGCGGTGGTGCGAACCGATCGCCGTAGGCCCGTTGCAACGTTCGGGCAATGTCGAGCCGAACGTCCAGGCCCACCAGATCGGTCAGCCGCAGCGGACCCATCGGGTGCCGGTATCCCAGCTCCATCGCGCGATCGATGTCGGCGGCTGAGGCGACACCGTCCTGGAGCATCCGCATCGCCTCGAGCCCCAGCGCGACGCCGAGACGGCTCGTCGCGAAGCCGGGTAGGTCGGCGACGGTGATCACCTCCTTGTCCAGGCAGACAGCGAAGGTCTGAGCGTCGGTCAGCACCGGCTCCGGGGTCTCCGGCTGTCGTACGACCTCCAGCAGGGGCATGGCCCAGACGGGATTGAAGAAGTGCAGCCCGACCAGGTTGGCGGGCGCGGGCAGATCCTTGGCGAGTTCTGAGATACCGATGCTGCTGGTGTTGCTGCCGAGCAGCCGCGGCTGCAGAGCGGCCAGACCGGCGAGCACCTCACGCTTCAGGTACAGACGTTCCGGTACGGCCTCGACCGCGACATCGATCACGCCGTCGGTGCCAGTGGGAATCGCGTCGAGAACCGTCACCGCCGACATCAACTCGGCCACGGTGGCACCCCCAGGATTCCTGGCCACGTGTTTGGCGGCCCGGTCCGCAATCGCCCCGGTCAGCGCCTCCCGGCGGCTCTGGTCGAGTTCGACAAGACTGACCTCAAGCCCTGCCACCGCCGAGACCCAGGCGATGCCGAACCCCATCGTCCCGCCACCGACGACCAGGACACGATGGATCCAGCCGCCGGACTGATCGACGCCTCCAGGCTGTTCATTGGACATGGGGTCAGTCTGTCAGGCCACTGATCCCCCCGGTCGTTCACGACTGCGGTACGGCTCGCCAGCCGCCCTCGTGCGGCACGGCCAGCCCATTCTCCTCCAACAGCGCCAGGGCACCGAGGCTGTCCGGCATGGCCAGGCCGCACGCCAGTGAGACCTCTCCGGCGGTCCGATAGCCGCGGGCCGGCAGCACCTCGAAAACCCCTGCGAGAACGGGATCAAGGGTGTCGATCCGGCGGACCCGACCCCGCCGCTGGGAGTCCAGGTGCTCTCCCATCGGCGCAGTCAGTTCGAGCACCTCGGCCGCCCTGGACACCAGCACCGCCTGGTGGGATCTCAGCACGTCGTGACAGCCGACCGAGAGCGCCGAGTTCACCGACCCCGGGACGGCCATGCAGTGCCGACCCAACGCCTGTGCCCAACCGAGGGTGTTGCGGGCACCTGACCGCGCGGCCGCCTCGACCATCACCGAGCCCGCGGTGAGGGCAGCGATCAGGCGGTTCCTCGACAGGAAGCGGATCCTGGTCGGCGTCGAGCCCGGCGGCACCTCGGAGATCAACAGGTGTTCGGCGGCAATCCGCTCGAGCACGTCGGCGTTGCCGCGCGGGTAGGGCACATCGACACCACAGGCCAGAACCGCGATCGTTGCGCCGGCCTCGGCCAGCGCGCCACGGTGGGCGGCCACGTCGATCCCGTAGGCACCACCGGAGACGACGGTCACCCCGGCCTCGGCGAGCCCTGCCGCGAGATCCACCGCGACCTGCTCGCCGTAGGGCGAACACGCCCGAGCACCCACGATGGCCACGGACCGCGAGGTCAACTCGGCCGGATCACCGGGGCCACGAACCCACAGACCCACCGGCGCCCCACCCCGACCCTGGATCGGTTCACAGCTGGTCAGGTCGTCCACCGCTCTCGGCCATTGGTCATCCCCGGGCACCACGAACCGTGCTCGGCACCGTCGCGCCGTCTCGGCCATCGCGACAAGATCGACCGCTCGCGCACGACGTTGTGCGCCGGGGCCGAACTCCCCCGCCACGGTGCGGGAAAGCACCTCGCGCGGTGTGCTCTGCGGCAACTGCTCGGTGAGTCCGGGATCGCCGGCGTCAAACACCCACGAGAGTGCCATCCGGGCGTCCCGATCGGTGATCATGACGCCTCCTCGGAGCCCGCTCGAGGATCGAGGTCCGGACGAGGGTCGGAGTCCGCACGGCCCGACGGATGCGTACGGGCCGGCAGCTCGCCGGAGGTGGAGCTGAGCCCGATGACCGGCGCCTGCCCGATCCCAGGCTGCGCAACGGTGAGTTGTCCAATGCCTCCCGAACCGACACCACCGTGCCCGGTGTCTCCGTGGCGCATGGCCAGCGCGGCCTGCACGTCACCGGCGCCGGGTTTGTCGTGCCCGGCCAGGTCGGCGAGGGTCCAGGCGACGCGGAGCACCTTGTCGACGCCTCGAGGACTCAACCGGCCCCGGCTGACGGCACGCTCGATCGCCTCAAGGCCGTCGGGAGGTGGCAGTTCGGTGCGCAGGTGGGCGCCGCTGGCCTCACCATTGGCCGACCAGGGTGTGTCGGCGAAGCGGCGAACCTGCCGGGCTCGAGCCTCGGCCACCCGGTCGGCAACCCGGGCTGTCGTCTCGGCCTGCTGCAGGGCTTGACGTAGGTAGCTCTTGCGCATCGGCAGCAGCAACTGGCTGATGTCGATCCGGTCCTTGATCGGTCCCGACAGCCGCTCGGCATAGCGCCGTACCGTCATCGGCGCACACGTGCACCTCGCCCCCGGGGTCGTTGCCAACCCACAGGGGCACGGATTCGAGGCCAGGACCAGCTGGAACTGTGCCGGGAATCGTGCCTGCACCTCGCTGCGCCCGATCAGTACCTCGCCCAATTCCAGAGGCGTTCGCATGGCGTCGAGCACCCGCGGATTGAACTCTGGCGCCTCGTCCATGAAGAGCACGCCGGCGTGGGCAATCGAGATCGACCCCGGACGGGCCATCCGCGGACCGCCTCCGATCACGCTGGCCATGGTGGCCGAATGATGCGGGGCCGCGTACGGAGGCCGTCGATCCAGGCCGTCGGGGACTCCGAGCCCGGCCAAGGAATGCACGGCCGCGACCTGCAGCGCAGCCGTGATTGGCAGGTCGGGCAACAGACCGGGCAGTCGCTCGGCCAGCATCGTCTTGCCGACACCAGGTGGGCCGTGGAGGTGCAGGTGGTGTCGGCCGGCGGCGGCCACCTCCAGCGCCCAGCGGGCCTCGACCTGTCCGGCGACATCGGCCAGGTCGCGTGGATGGTCTGGTGCTCTGCCCCGTTCCCGCGCCTCACCGGCCAGTCCACCGGGAGGGAGGTCGGGCACCGGTTCCCCATTGAGCACCGCCATCAGTTGAGCAAGGTTGCCCACACCCACCACGCGCATCTCGTCGACCAGCTCGGCCTCGGCGGCCACCTGCAGCGGCACGATCACCCGCCGGAACTTCTTGTCACTGGCGGCCAGCACCGCCGGCAGGACGCCGCGGACCGCCCGGACCCGGCCGTCCAGGCCCAGCTCGCCCACCAGCACCGTGTCGTCCAGCAGGTCCTTGCGCACCAGGCCCTCGGCGGCGAGCACTGCGGCAATGATGGCCAGGTCGTAGCCACTGCCGGCCTTCGGCAGCGCGGCCGGCGACAGGTTGATCGTGACCAGGCTGCCGGGCCACTGGATGCCGCAACTCGCCACGGCAGCCTTGCAGCGGTCGCGAGCCTCGTACAACGACGCATCCGGCAGCCCGACCAGCACCGTCCGAGGCAGGCCGCTGCCGATCGCGGCCTCGACCTCGACCAGTCGACCGTCGAGTCCGATCAGGGCGACCGACCACGCCCTGGCCAGGCTCATTCGATGCCCCGTACGTGCTGCACGACGGGGGCATACCCCCTGCGCAGCACGACTCCGACCGCATCAATGCGGACCCGCTCAACCGAATGCGTGGACAACCACACCCCGGCCAACTGACGCAGCCGACGCTGCTTGGCGTAGGTGATCGACTCCAACGGCGCCCCGTACCCCATGCCGGTCCGGGCCTTCACCTCGATCAGCGCGACCACACCGTCGGGATCCTGGGCAATGATGTCGATCTCGCCGATGCTGCAGCGCCAGTTGCGATCCAGAATCGTCCACCCCTGGGCGATCAACCGCTCCGCGACGAGTTGCTCGCCCTGCGCGCCCACACCCTTGTTGCCGACAGCCAGTCGTGTCATCGTGCACCTCCACGACCACCTTGGTGCGGGGGATCGAAAAGCGCCGCGTCATCCACAGGGATCGCCGAAGAGGTTCAATCGGCCCCTCAAGGCTGTGGACAACGGCCAAGATCGGCCAGCCGAACACCGGCCAACGGAGCAGGATCAGTCGTTGACGCTCTTGGGCACCTCGAGGTCACTGTGCGCCAATTCCTCGATCGACACATCACGGAAGGTGAGCACCTTGGCGTTCTTCACGAAACGCGCGGTGCGATACATGTCCCAGACCCACGCGTCGGCCATCGACACCTCGTAGTAGACGTCGCCACCCTCGGTGCGCACCTTCAGGTCGACGCCGTTGCACAGATAGAACCGGCGCTCAGTCTCGACCGCGTAGGTGAACAGCGCCACCACGTCCTTGTACTCGCGGTACAGCTGGAGTTCGAGTTCGCTCTCGTACTGCTCAAGGTCTTCGGCGCTCATGTCGACCTCACTGTAGCCGCTCGCCGAACGTTCTCGTAGCGCATCCGAGGGATGCCGCACGGACCGAGTTCGTCCAACCTCGACTGATGCAGCGGCGTGCAGTAGCCCTTGTGCACATCGAACGCATACCCCGGGTGTACGGCGTCGGCTGCGACCATGATCCGGTCCCGGGTGACCTTGGCCATCACCGAGGCCGCCGCGACGCATGCGGCCACCCGATCCCCCTTCCACACCGACAACCCCGGCGCGCCGAGACCGTCAACGGGAAAGCCGTCGGTGAGGACGTACGCCGCTGCGGTGTCGAGTCGGAACAGTGCCCGTCGCAGCGCCTGGATGTTGGCCACGTGCATGCCGAGGCGATCACACTCGTCGGGCTCGACGATCGCCACTGCCCACGCTTCGGCCTTGGCGATGATCTCGTCGTACGCGCGATCGCGGGCAGCGGCGGTCATCAGCTT
>JAKDKP010000524.1 GCA_030453285.1 Propionibacteriales bacterium | reverse complement strand
CGAGACCCCAGGACTGAGCGCCCAGATCGGATCGTCATTGGCGGCTCCGAGCCCATGCACGCGCGGGCTCCGGGGCAGAGGGCCGATGACGGTCCGATTCGGGTGTTCGCTCCGCGGCAACGACCGTCCGCTCCCGGAAGCACGGATGCGGCACGGATAGGGTCGGCGCGTGGAGTTGTCGTGAGCCGGGCCCCGGACCAGTCGTGGAAACGCATGATCATCCCGGTGTACGGGCCGACCTTCCTGGTCTCGATCGGGCTGGGGGCGATCTATCCCCTGGTGGCGCTCACGGCCCGCAACCTCGGCGCCGACATCGGTACCGCGGCGCTGATGGTCGGACTGATGGGCCTGGGCCAACTACTGGGTGACCTGCCGGCCGGAGCGCTTGCCCAAAGGATCGGCGAGAAGCGGGCGATGACGCTGGCCGGGGTGATCGACGTTGCCGCCCTCACCACGGCCTGGTTCGCCCAGAGTCTGGCCCTGTTCGCGCTGGCGGTGTTGGTCACCGGATTGGCGGCCGCGGTGTTCGGGCTGGCCCGGCACGCCTACCTGACCGAGGCGGTGCCGCTGCACGCCCGCGCCCGGGCCCTGTCGGCGCTGGGCGGCACCTCCCGGGTCGGGATGTTCATCGGACCGTTCATCTCCGCCGGTCTGCTGTTGATCTTCGAGATGCAGGTCGCGTACGCCTTCGCCGCCGGCACCGGCGTCGCGGCCACCATCCTGACGCTGGCCATGCCCGCACTGCCCGGCGCCGACACCCATGACCGGTCCACCGGACCACGCCGCAGGCTGGGACAGGTGCTGTGGGAGCACCGACGCGTCCTGGTCATTCTCGGTGCCGGGGTCCTCGTGCTGTCAGCGGTCCGTTCGGCTCGTCAGGGCTTGGTGCCGTTGTGGTGCGAATCCCTTGGGTTCGACGCCTCCACCACCAGCGTGATCTACGGCATCTCGGCCGGCGTCGACATGCTGATGTTCCTGCCCGGCGGCGCCATGATGGACCGATTCGGGCGGGTCTGGGGTGTGCTGCCTGCGTTGATCATCGTCGGACTCGGGTTCGTCCTCCTGCCCCTGGGGCAGACGCCGCTGCAGGTCACCGTGCTGGCCAGCCTGCTGGGCCTGGGCAACGGGCTGTCCTCGGGGATCGTGCTCACCCTTGGCTCGGACAATGCGCCAGTCGAGGGGCGCTCACAGTTCCTCGGGGGTTGGCGGGTGGCCGCCGATCTGGGCAACACCGCAGGCCCGCTGGTGATCAGCCTGATCACCGTGTTCGCCCCGCTCGCGGCGGCCTCCGTCGCGATCGGCGTGGTCGGTTGGCTGGGAGCGGGGTGGCTGGCTCGTTGGATCCCCCACTTCGGCTCACCGCCAGGTCGCACCCGCCGTACGTAGCACGGTCCGGGTCTAGAGTGGGTCGGCGTGAATGACACCCTGGTCTGGATCGACTGCGAAATGACCGGCCTCGACCTCACCGCGGACACGCTGGTGGAGGTTGCCGCCCTGGTCACCGATGGCGAACTCAACGTGCTCGGGGAGGGCATCGATCTGTTGATCAAGCCGCCTGCTGCGGCGCTGGAGCAGATGAACGAGTTCGTACGGACCATGCACGAATCGTCCGGACTGCTGGCCGAACTCGACGGCGGTCTGACCCTGGCCGAGGCCGAAGAGCAGGTCCTGGCCTACGTACGCGAACATGTCCCGGATGCCCGCAAGGCGCCGCTGGCCGGCAACACGATCGGCACCGATCGTGCCTTCCTGGCCAAGGAGATGCCCGCTCTCGAAGCTCACGTGCACTACCGCAGCGTCGACGTCTCCAGCGTCAAGGAGCTCGCCCGGCGGTGGTATCCGCGTGCCTATTACCAGTCCCCGGCGAAGTCGGGGAACCATCGAGCGCTGGCCGACATCCAGGAGTCCATCGAGGAGTTGCGCTACTACCGTGAGGCGGTGTTCGTGCCGCAGCCCGGTCCCGACAGTGCGACCGCCAAGGAGATCGCCGCCCGGCACCAAGGCACGTTGACCGGCGCCACACCCGACAAGCTCTGATCACTCACGGTCGACCAAACTTGTTTCACCCAATCTGATTTCACCTCGTCGGCGCCGATCCACTATGCTTGGCCGGTCGCTGTGACGGGTACGTGGTCACCATCGACGTGGTGGGTGTAGCTCAGTTGGTAGAGCCCCGCGTTGTGGTCGCGGTGGTCGCGGGTTCGAGTCCCGTCATCCACCCCACAAGTTCGAGGGTGCGAACCTCGACCGAGGGACACTCGGTCGGGGTTTGCACCCTCGCTCTCGTTCAACCCGATCGTGGTCCGACGATCACCGACGTGAACTCGCCGACATGGCAGTCGCCGACGTGGCCGGACTCGGCGCAGAATGCCGGGTCGTGATCCAGCCTCCAATGACGGCGGCAAGCGCAAGGAGTGCACTGACAGCGAGCGGTCCGCGCAGGCCGACCAACTCGAGCGCGATGGCGCCTGCCACCGGGCCGACGGCGGCACCGAGATTCATGGCCACGGTGGCGAACGATCCGCCCATGGCTGGCGCGTCGGTGGCCGTGGCCATGATCCGACCGATCAGTGTGCTGCCGAGGGCGAAGGAGAGCGCGCCGAGGACCAGGGCCAGCACCCACACCAGCACCGGGATCCCCGCCAAGAAGGCCAAGGCTGCCCAGCCGGCAACGAGCAGGGGGCCGGTCAGCGTGATCATTCGTCGCCACGACTGATCTGCAAGCCGTCCGGCCA
>JAKDKP010000523.1 GCA_030453285.1 Propionibacteriales bacterium | reverse complement strand
GCCACCAAACAGTCGGCGCTCGTCGTCGTACCGCTTCCGTTTTGCCGGATCGGCCAGCACGTTGTTGGCCTCGGAGATGGCCTTGAACCGCTTCTCCGCCTCGGGATTCCCCGGATTCTGATCGGGGTGGTTCTCCCGGGCCAACTTGCGGTAGGCCTTCTTGATCTCGTCGGCCGATGCGTCCTTGGAGACGCCCAGCACCTTGTAGTAGTCCTTCTCGAGCCAGTCCTTGGTGCTCATCCGACGCCTCCCTTCGTACGTGTCGCCAGCCTACTGGTCCCGTCACACCTGATCATGGAACCGATTCCAGTAGTCCTGGTTTCCGGTCCCATGGTCAGGTGCTGGCGGGTCAGATGTTGATCATTCACCCCGCGTCCGAGGACTCCGAGTCCTGCGGCTGAGCGACGGCCACGCGAGCCGGACGGACCACGCGATCGTTGATCTTGTAACCCACCTGCAGGATCTGCGCGCAGGTGGGCTCAGTGATGCCTTCGGCCTCGGTCTGCATGAGTGCGTCGTGCACCTGCGGATCGAACACGTCACCGGGCTCGCCGAAGGCGACCACGCCGTACCGGCTGGCGAACTTCTCCACGCCTTCGGCCACCGCCCCGAATCCCCCGGACAGCTCGCCCTCATGCTCACGAGCCGAACGGATGTCATCCAAGACCGACAGCAGTTCGGTCAGCGCGTTGCTGACCGCCTGGGTCTTGACGCCCTCCCGGTCCCGATCCACCCGCCGCTTGTAGTTGACGTACTCGGCCTGGAGCCGTTGCAGATCGGCCGTGCGTTCGGCCATCTGAGCCTTCAGCTCCACCACCTCCGGTGTCTCGTCGGGCACCCCTGCACCGTCGGCGGCCGGGTCGGTCACCACTCCGGCGACCTCCTCGTCCGCCGCCGATCCGGTGCCCGCCTTCGGGGCGGGAGCGGCAGTGGTCTGCGGCTCCCGCACCTGGTAGGTGTCGGGGTCGATCCGCCGCTTGTCGCGGATCGTGGGCCCGGCCTGCTCCTCGGCCGATTCCGTACGAGACCGATCCTGTCCGGCCCCGATGTCCTCAGGCTGGGTCACTTGTTCTCACCCTCGGGCTTCTCGTCGTCGACGATCTCGGCGTCGACCACGTCATCGTCGGACGCCGACCCGTCATCGGACGGTG
This sequence comes from Propionibacteriales bacterium, assembly GCA_030453285.1. Lineage (GTDB taxonomy): Bacteria > Actinomycetota > Actinomycetes > Propionibacteriales > Propionibacteriaceae > Carbonicoccus. Next base: position 1,588 of record JAKDKP010000523.1, on the reverse strand, counting down.
CTCCCTCGGGAGCACCCTCAGCACCGGCGGCAGCACCGTCGGCCTGCGCCTGGGCGTACATCGCCTGACCCAGCGCGGACGAGGTGGTGTTCAGCTTCTCGACACCGGCCTTGACCTTGTCGTCGTCGTCACCGGCCAGGGCCTCCTTCAGCTCGGCCAGCGCCTCCTGCACCGGGGTCTTCACGTCGTCGGAGAGCTTCTCGTCGTTCTCAGTGAGGAGCTTCTCGGTGCGGAAGATCAGGGAGTCGGCATCGTTGCGGGCCTCGACGCCGTCGCGACGCTTCTTGTCCTCCTCCGCGTTGGCCTCGGCCTCCTTCATCATCTTGTCGATCTCATCCTTGCTCAGCGCGGATCCACCGGTGACGGTCATCGACTGCTCCTTGCCGGTGGCCATGTCCTTGGCGTGCACGTGGACAATGCCGTTGGCGTCGATGTCGAAGGCCACCTCGACCTGAGGCATGCCGCGCGGGGCCGGGGGCAGACCGTTCAACTCGAAGTTGCCGAGCGACTTGTTGTCCCGGGCGAAGTCCCGCTCACCCTGGTACACCTGGATCATCACCGAGGGCTGGTTGTCGTCGGCGGTCGTGAAGATCTCCGAGCGCCGGGTCGGGATGGTGGTGTTGCGCTCGATGATCTTGGTCAGCACGCCACCCTTGGTCTCGATGCCGAGGCTCAGGGGCGTGACATCCAGCAGCAGGACGTCCTTGACCTCGCCCTTGAGCACACCGGCCTGCAGGCTGGCGCCCAGGGCAACGACCTCGTCGGGGTTGACGCCCTTGTGCGCGTCCTTGCCGCCGGTCAGCTCCTTGACCAGTTCGGTGACCGCCGGCATCCGGGTGGAGCCGCCGACCAGGATCACATGATCAATCTGGTTCACCGAGATGCCGGCATCGGAGATCACCGCGTTGAACGGTGCCCGGCAGCGGTCGAGCAGGTCGCTGGTGAGCCGTTGGAACTCGGCGCGCGTCAGCTTCTCCTCCAGGTGCAGCGGACCGGACTCACCCAAAGTGATGTACGGCAGGTTGATCGTGGTCTCGCTGGCCGAGGAGAGCTCGATCTTGGCCTTCTCCGCTGCCTCCTGCAGACGCTGACGAGCGATCTTGTCGGCCGCCAGGTCGGTGCCGTTCTTGTTCTTGAACTGCTTGACCAGCCAGTCGACGATGCGGGAGTCCCAGTCGTCGCCGCCGAGCTTGTTGTCGCCCTTGGTGGCCTTCACCTCGAAGACACCGTCGCCGATCTCGAGCAGGGACACGTCGAAGGTGCCGCCGCCGAGGTCGAACACGAGGATGGTCTGATCGGTGTCGGACTTGTCCAGGCCGTACGCGAGCGCGGCAGCGGTCGGCTCGTTGATGATGCGGTCGACCTTGAGGCCGGCCACCTCGCCGGCTTCCTTGGTGGCCTGACGCTCGGCGTCGGAGAAGTAGGCGGGGACGGTGATCACTGCGTTGGTGACGTCCTCGCCGAGGTAGGCCTCGGCGTCGCGCTTGAGCTTCTGCAGCACGAAGGCGCTGATCTGCTGGGGGTTGAAGTCCTTCTCATCGATCTTCGTGTTCCAGTCGGTGCCCATGTGACGCTTGACCGAGCGGAT
>JAKDKP010000522.1 GCA_030453285.1 Propionibacteriales bacterium | reverse complement strand
GCAACTCCTATGACGTACCGAACCCTGCTGGTGCTGTTGGGGGTGCACCGTCTGGCCGCGACTACTCCCCAGGGGCGGGGACTCCCGACCTGCCGTCGGCGTCCGGCGCCGGCCTGCCCAGTGCGGCATCTGCTGATGGAATGCCGAGCGGAGGGATGCCCGGCGGTGGAATGCCCGGCGGTGGAATGCCCGGCGGTGGAATGCCTGGCGGTGGCGCACCGGGAGGAGGCATCTCTGGCGGTGGAGGAGACACCAAGAAGTGGTCGATCGAAGACCTTGCCACCGAGGAGAAGCTGTGGCAGAGCCTGGCTCAGAGCCACGACAAGACCGTGGTGGCCGACCGCATCCTCACCCAGGAGAATGCCTTCGGTGGGATTCTCGACGGCGCCTCGCGCAACATCCGTACGAGCATCTTCCAGTTGGAACGACTGGCCAGCGAGGCGACCGTGGCCATGAACGACATTGCCACCCTCCTTGGCAAAACCGCCCGGAGCAAGTCCGAAACCGAATCCGAGAACGCCCGCGTCGCAAACAGTACGAATGGAGACTCCCGATGAGCCCCAACTGGAAGAACCTGCCACAGGACCTCAACGACGCGGTGGCGGCTCTGGAATCCGCCATCACGAGGGCCATCGACATCGAGGACGAACGTTCGACGAAGGACACGGGTGCTGACAGGGGCAAGATGCTGGCAGATGACACGCTGATGAGGCAGAAGTTCGCGCAACTGGTGACGTACTATCAAGGCTCCTTCCAGCCCTTCCTCGCGCGAGACTCGGCCTGGATCGACGCCCAGGCATCGCTGCGTGGACTGTTGCCGGGTGTCGACGCCATCTGCGAGCGCATCGAGAAGAGCAGCACGGCAGCATCCTGGAAGGGCCGTGATGCCGACCTGTATCGCCAGCGAATGAAGCAGCAACTCGCATCCATTCAGGAGTTCCGCAAGGCACGGAACATGCTGGACGCCCAGTTGGGAGAAGCAGTCAAGTCGCTGCGCGAGGCACATCTCCTCCTACTGGAAAAGCTGCGGAACGCGACTTTTGCCGTTCGTCGCACCTTCCAACCTCCGGCAGAGCCAGGGGTGATCTTGGCCCAAGCGGCACGGATCATGGAGACGTTGGTGGGCGAGGTGGAAACAATGATCACACCCGCTGCCGCGGAACGGTTGGTGGAGCAGCAGAAGCCGATCGACCAGATTCCACTGTTCAAGAACCACACCTGGCCAGGCGCCCCGCCGCCTCGACGGATGGTCGGTGGGGGGCAGCCGACCGCCTACTGACGACGGCGCCGGAGCACGGCCGATCAGGCGGGGCACTAGGCTCGGTGGTCATGGAAACCGGACAGCCTGTGCTCGCGATCGACGTCGGCGGTACGAAGGTCGCACTGGCGGTCGTCGATGCCCAGGGCACGATCCTCGACGACGAAGTTGTCCCGACCGCCACCTCTTCAGACGGCGACGCGATCTGGGCGCCGATCGGTGCCGGGCTCGCGGCCCTGCTGAAGCGATCTGGAGATGATGTCACCGAGGTCGGCGTGGGCTCCGCCGGTCCGATCGATGCACCCTCAGGCACGGTCTCGCCGGTCAACATCGGCGGCTGGCGGGAGTACCCGCTCGTGCGGCAGATCACCGCCGCGGTCAGCGGGGCGACAGGCAGCGATCCGCGGGTGCTGCTGGCCGGCGACGGGCACTGCATTGCCCTGGGAGAGCACTGGCTGGGGGCCGGACGTGACTTCGACACCATGGTCGGCATGGTCATCTCCACCGGCATCGGGGGTGGCGCAGTGATCAAGAACCGGCTGTTCGCCGGCACCACCGGCAACGCCGTCCACATCGGGCACACCAGCGTGAACGCATGGGGCGCCCGCTGCGTCTGCGGGTCCCACGGATGTGTGGAGATGTACGCTCGCGGCCCCGCCCTGGTCGAGGCGGCTCGGGCCAAGGGATGGCAAGGCGCCGACGGCAAGGAACTGACCCAAGCTGCGGCGGCCGGAGACACCGTGGCGATCGAGGTGATCGACAATGGCATGCGCGCCGCGGCGGCCGGAATCGCCGCCACCGCCACGTACCTCGACATCGACCAGTTCGTGATCGGCGGCGGACTCTCCAAGGCGGGCGCGGTCATCTTCGATCCGCTCCGCCGCCACCTACGCGACTTCGCCGTCCTCCCGTACGTCGTCGACCTGCAGATCCATCCCGCGGAGCTGGAGAACGCCGGCCTGCTCGGTGCGGCCTCGTTGGCCCTCTCCCTGACCGGCCGTGGCCCACTGGAGCCCGACGAACTGATCGGACTCACCGACGCCGAGCGCCCCTGAGCGTCACGCCTCAGGAGCCACGTGTTGATCAACAGGAAGACCCTTGATCAACAACGATCCCGGATCAGTGTCCCTCGCCGCGACTCCGTTCTTGATCGCTGGTGGCCGTCGCAGTCTTGCTGGCCCAGTCCGGCAACGAGTCCAGCAGGGACAAGCCCTCTTCCATGGCAGGCCCCGGTCGACTGCCCTTGCGCCTCGAATTGATCAAGGCGGTCCGGATGGCTGTCCCTGTCACAGCCACCAGGAGAGCGGGCCTCAGATCGACGGCGGCGTCCACCCCCAAGCGCTCGGCCAGGGCGTCGGCGAGGGCCCGTTCGGCCCCGGCCGACCAGGCGGTCATCGCGTGGGTGAGTTCGGGGTGTCGCCGAGCCAGGGCCACGCGGCGCACCCACAGGGCCTTGTCCCCGGTGACCTGCCGGGCCCGCTCGACC
>JAKDKP010000521.1 GCA_030453285.1 Propionibacteriales bacterium | reverse complement strand
CGCGCGGCTCGGTCTCGGCATCGCTCTGGTAGTGATCGAGGTAGAGCGGGTCGCCCGGCGCCATCACCACCTCGTTGCCGGCGGCGATGGCACGTAGTCCCGGCTCGATGCCGCGCCACGACATCACCCCCGCGCCCGGCACCTCGGCCTCGTCGATGATCTCGTCCCAGCCGACCAGGCGCCGTCCGCGCTCCTCGAGCCAGCCACGCAGGTGCTCGGTGAACCAGCGCTGCAGATGCTCCACCGACTCCAGACCACGCTCGGTGGCCAGCCTCGCAGCCGCCTCGCTGGCGCGCCACTGGTCGCGCGGACACTCGTCCCCGCCCACATGGATCCACTCGGAGTCGAAGACGTCGAGCAGTTCGGTGAAGATGTCCTTGACCATCGCCACCGCCTTGTCGTCGAGGTGCAGCACCTCGGGAAAGACACCCCAGGTGCGCTGCACCTCGATCTGCTGGCCGTTCAACTCGCCGTACTCGGGATAGGCGGTGAGCAGCGCCACCACGTGACCGGGCACGTCGACCTCGGGCACCACGGTGATTCCGCGGGCCTTGGCGTACGCGACGAGGGAGCGGAGCTGGTCCTGGGTGTAGTAGCCGCCGTGCGGCACCTGGTCGTCGGTCTCCCAGTCGGGATTGCGGGTGCCGTGCCGCCACGACGCGATCTCGGTCAGCTTGGGGTACTTCTTCACCTCGAACCACCAACCCTGGTCCTCGGGGAGGTGCAGGTGGAAGATGTTGATCTTGTGCAGGGCCAGCAGGTCGACGAACTGCAGCAGCCACGGCAGCGGGGCGAAGTGCCGGGCGACGTCGAGGTGCACGCCACGCCAGCCCAGGCGTGGCTCGTCGAGAATTTCCACGCCGGGCAGGGAAATCTCCCCATCGGGAAGCGGCGCCAGCCCGTACGCCCAGGTGGGCATGAGCTGACGCAGGGTCTGCACCGCGTTGACCAGACCGGCATGATCGGCCGAGGTGATCCGTACACCGCCCTGATCAACGGAGAGGCCGTAGCCACCGGGGACATGATCACCACTGGCGAGCGTGATCATCGCCCGATCCTCGGCTGGCACCAAAGTGAGACCGGGCCCTTCGCCGAGCAGGGTGCGGACGGTTTGCACCTCAGCGGGGTCACCGGCGACCGGCACGATCGGCGGCAGCATCACCCCCTGGCCGGTCTCGGTCACAGACTGCGGACGGGGGACGAGGTGGAGTGCCACGGTGTCTTCCTGAAGTCGTCGGACGTGTCGGATCGACCCTACAGAGATCGACAGAAGCGGGCCACGCGCGTGCCCTCGGACCTCCGGACGTAGGTCAATCCGCGACCAGCGGATATGCTCACAGGTGCAGAGGGGAGAATGGCACACTTGCGAGGCGGGGCGGTGTGCGAACCGGCATCCTCCGAAAGGCACGACCATGCAGTCCGACTCCGCCACCTCACCCCAACCGGCCGTTGACGCCCACGTCCCCCTGGGGCAACTCGCGGCGGTGGGTGGGGCCTCCTTCCTCGTCATCGCCTTCCTGGCCCGCTTCCCACTGGCGATGCTCCAACTCGGCGCCCTGCTGTATGCCAACGCACGCTTCGACAGCTTCTCGGTCGGCGGCCTGATGGTCGCGGCGATGGGCATCGGTGGCGCAGTCTTCGGTCCGTTTGCCGGCCGTTTGGCCGACCGCTACGGGCAGCGTCGGATCGGCGTGGGGCTGGCCATCCTGCAGGCGGTGCTGCTGACCGCATTCCTCATCTCGATCGAATCCGGCGTACGGACGGTGATCCCACTGGCGGCAGGAATCTTCTGCGTGGGGGCGGTCAATCCGCAGATCGGCCCGCTGTCGCGTACTCGCTGGGCGTCAATGGCCAGGAGCCGCCCGAACCGCAATCGGCTGGTGTCGGCAGCGATGGCGTACGAAGCGGTCGCCGACGAGATGTCCTTCGTGCTGGGGCCTATGGCGGTCGGAGCCATTGCCGGGCTCGTCGATCCCGCGGCGGCCATGTTCAGCGCGCTGGTGATCGGACTGGTGTTCCAACTGGCGTTCGCCCTGCACCCAACGGCTGTCGGACCAGCCGGCCATCAAGTTGATCTTGGTCGTCCCCAGTCGGTGAACTGGCTGCAGGTTGTTCCCCTGGTCACCGCTGTGGCCTCGGTCGGTCTGGTGTTCGGCTCGACCCAGACCGGCATCGCGGCGTGGTTCGACGGCCTGGGTCAGGGAGTGCTGACCGGTCTGGTGTACGGCTGCGTCGGCGCCGGCAGCGCTGTCGCCGGCCTGCTGGTGGTGAACCGGCTGCCGGAACGCTTCCGGCTGCCGGTGCGCATCATGGTGTTCGGCGCGGGCCTCGGTGTGCTCGCTCTCCTGCTCAACGCCACCCGGGATCCGATCCTGTTGGCCGCGGTCTGCTTCACCGTCGGCCTGATGGTGGCCCCGGTGCTGATCAGCAGCTACTCCGCTGCCGAGCGCCTCGTGCCACCGCGCGCCGCGGCGATGATCATGACCGTCCTGGCCATGGCCACCGCCGTCGGCGTCTCACTCGGTGTCGCCGGAGGCGGATGGTTGGTCGACAACCTCGGTGTCCACGCCGCCCTGCTGGTCCCCGTCGGGGCCGGTGCCCTGGCTGCGGTCTCGGGGATGGTGGCGACGTGGCAGACCCGTCAGCTCCCGCCACCACCGGACTTGCGGCGATAGGACTGGGTGTCGATGTGTCCGTCGACACCGTGCATCCGCTCGCTGCCGTCGGACCGCGCACCTTCGGCGGTGAGATGC
>JAKDKP010000520.1 GCA_030453285.1 Propionibacteriales bacterium | reverse complement strand
ACCCCCGTACCGCCCCAGCCCCTGTCCGATGCAGACCTCACCGGTCCCTCCGACACCTCCGACCAGCGCCCGGACTCGCCGGAGTCCGAAGCACCGGAGTCCGAGGCGACGGGCACGGGGACGGGCACGCCGGAGCCGGCCGCCGGCGAGACGGGCGACTATCCGTGGTGGGCCTCGGAGCCGGGGGCCACCGCAACCGATGATCTGCCGGTCCCCGAGGAACGCGAGGTCACCGACGATCCTGCAGGTCGCGGATGAGCAACGCCCGGGCCACCGCGCCACCACCCCGGCCACCCGCCGCGGCCCAGGCCTCCGCGGCGCCCACGGGACAGTCGCAGATGATGCCGGCCGGACGAGCCGGTGCCCCTGTCCATGCCGGGCAGCAACGCCGACGTGAGGCCCGTACGACCCCGCAACTGCTGCGGATCTGGATGCTGATCTCGGTCGCCTCGGCCCTGGTGTTCGGACTGGTCACCATGCTGACCATGATCAACACCGCCGACGCCCAGACGCGCGCAGCCGACAACACGGCACAGATGATCAGGGTGCAGGAGATCCAGGCCAAGCTGCTCCGTGCCGACGCCCTGGCCACCAACGCCTTCCTGATCGGCGGACTCGAACCGGCCGATCAACGAGCCGATTACGACGCCGCGCTGGACGACACGTCCCGGTTGATCGTCGAAGCCTCGCAGGCCCAACCAGCCGACCGTGAGGCACTGATAGCGCTCAACCAGGTCGTCACCGACTACGCAGCGGCGATGGAACAGGCGCGGGCCAACAATCGCCAGGGCCTGCCGGCCGGTGCGGCCTATCTCGAACAGGCCAGCACCGGACTCCGCGCGGGAGCGATGCCGGTGGTGGACAGTCTCGTCCAGGCCAACGAGTCCCGTGCCACCGATGAGATGGACTCTCTGAACGCCCCCTGGTTGGTGGTGCTCGGCATCATCTGCATCCTCGCCCAGATCGGGTGTTGCGTGTGGTGTGCGCGGCGGTTCCGGCGAGTGGTGAACGTGCCCCTGCTGATCTCCACCGCCTTGATGGCGTTGACCTGGATCATTGCTCTGAGCGCAGTCAGCAGTGCCAACGCCAGCGCCGACAACCTGCAGAACAGCGACTACCAGATGGCTCGCAACGTCGCCCGAGCGCGGATCGCGGGGAACGAGGCGAAGGCCCAGGAGAGCCTCGGCCTGATCTCGCACGGATCTCCGGCGGTCAGCGAACAGGCCTGGACCACCCAGGACGCGGCGGTACGGGATGCGCTCGAGGGCACCGGCTCCACTGCCCTGCTCGACGACTGGGACACCTACGCCACCGAGCATCGGGCCATCCGCAAACTCGACGACGCCGGCAAGTGGGAGGAGGCGGTGAAGCGGGCCACCGGAACCGGCACCGACGGTGCCAACAAGGCCTTCGCCACCTTCGACGTCGGCGCCGCCGCGCTGGTGGAGTCGGCGGGGACCTCCACCGTCGACACGCTGCGCAGCGGTGCGTGGCCGGCCATCGTGCTGGCCTGGCTGTTGACCCCGGCCGCGGTGGCCGCCGCCGTGCTGGCCGGTATCGGCATCCGGACCCGTCAGAGGGAGTACCAGCCATGAGTCGGTCCGCACGACTGGCGGTCGTGGCGCTGCTGCTCACCGTCACCCTCAGCGCCTGCAGCGGCGGATACGACTCCACCGTGATCCCCGAGCGCCCACCCGAGGTCGAGTCCGTCCAGCCGGCGCCTCCGGCCGAGAAGTGCGACAACGCAACGGCCTCGTACAACCCTGGCCCGGTCAAACCCCAACCGGCAAAGTTCAACGACAAGACCCTCGCCCGGATCGCCGAGCGTGGCCGCCTGGTCGCCGGTGTCTCGGGCGACACCTACCTGTTCGGTTCCCGGAACCCCGCCACCGGTGTGATCGAGGGCTTCGACATCGACGTCGTCAAGGCCTTGGCCAAGGCGATCCTCGGTGACGACAAGGCGTACGAGTTGAAGGTGATCTCGGCCGCCGACCGAGTCCCTGCCCTGGACGAACGACGCGTCGACGTCGTGGTGCGCAACATGACGATGACCTGTGCGCGGTGGAAGCAGGTGGCCTTCTCATCGGAGTACTACCGGGCACGGCAGTCTGTGCTGACCCGGGCGGGGTCGGCCATCAAGAGCGTCGACGATCTTGCCGGGCAGCGGGTGTGTGCGCCGAACAGCACCTCCAGCATGGACAATCTGATCCGGGTCGCACCGGCAGCCATCCCCGTCCCGGCCAAGACCCACACCGGTTGCCTCGTGCTGTTCCAGAGCGGCAAGGTCGACGCGATCACCGGCGACGACACGGTTCTGGCCGGTATGGCCGCGCAGGATCCGTACGCCGTTGTGTTGCCCGATGCCGCCTTCTCCCAGGAGCCCTACGGCATCGCCGCCAACGCCGACGACGTGGAACTGATCAAGATCATCAACGCCCGACTGGCCCAGATGCGATCGAACGGGGAATGGACGAAGATGTACGACCGCTGGCTGGCCGAAACACTCGGTAAGGCCCCCACACCACCCAAGGCGGTGTACGGCCGATGAGCGCGCCCAATGCCGCACCGGTTGCCCCCGGACGGATCGGCGAGGCCGTCGATGCCCTCGCGATGCGCAGATATCTGGATGCCCTGCACACGTGGATCCAGCTCCGCCGCAGCGAACTCGATGAGATCGACCAGGCGATCCAGTCGTCGGGAGCCGACGAGCTCACCGGCGACATCCTGTTGTCGATGACCCTGTGGAAGGCCGTC
>JAKDKP010000019.1 GCA_030453285.1 Propionibacteriales bacterium | reverse complement strand
TCCACACCGATCACCAGGTGGAGTGGTTGGTGCAGGGCACGCTGTATCCCGATGTCGTTGAGTCCGGAGGCGGCGAAGGCGCGGCCAACATCAAGAGCCACCACAACGTCGGCGGTCTGCCCGAGGACCTCCAGTTCACCTTGATCGAGCCCCTCCGTGCCCTGTTCAAGGATGAGGTTCGCGCGGTGGGTGAGGAGCTGGGCCTGCCGTCCGAGATCGTCTGGCGGCAACCGTTCCCCGGCCCGGGGCTGGCGATCCGGATCATCGGCGCGGTCACCGAGGACCGGTTGACGACCTTGCGGGAGGCCGACGCGATTGCCCGGCAGGAGTTGACCGCGGCCGGTCTGGACCGGGAGATCTGGCAGTTCCCGGTGGTGTTGCTGGCCGACGTCCGTTCGGTCGGCGTCCAGGGCGATGGGCGCACGTACGGTCATCCCATCGTGCTCCGGCCGGTGACCAGCGAGGACGCGATGACCGCCGACTGGGGGCGGTTGCCGTACGAGGTGCTGGAGAAGATCTCCACCCGGATCACCAACGAGGTCCGCGAGGTCAACCGGGTCACCCTCGACATCACCAGCAAGCCGCCGGGCACGATCGAGTGGGAGTGAGTCACACACGTCCCCTCGCAACCCCCAAGGCGAACGAGGCCAACGCGAACGAGGCCGCCGATCAACATGATCGGCGGCCTCATCCGTCTGTTCTCAGCGCAGTGAGGTGCGCTCCGGCAGGACGAACATCGCCACCAGGTAGACGATCACCGGCACTCCAGTGAACAGGCTGAGCACCACGGTGCCGATGCGTACCAGGCCCGGATCGAGGTTGAGGTACTGCGCGAGACCGCCACAGACGCCGGCGATGATCTTGTCGTCGCTGGTGCGGTAGAGCTCCTTGCGGGGTGATTCGTTCATGATCATTTGCTCCCGTTCTGGTCGCGTTTGTGTGAGAGGAAGACCCCGATGATCCCGATGACCACGAGGGTGGCTGGAGCGACGATCCGCGCCATGTCCCAGTTGACCGTCCCTTCGAGGGACACCCACAGCAAGGTGCCGCCCACGACGCTGAGGATGAGCCCGAAGATCAACGCCAGGACATCGGATGGACGCTTCATGGCTCGATCACCTCGGCAGTGCCCAACTCGATCGACACCTCGAGCAGCAGGACCGGGGCGCCCGGATCATCGATGCGCTCGTACGTCGGATTCTGGTCCGCGCCACTTACCGTGCCGGTGGGCAGCCGGACCTCACCCAACTCGTTGCTGGTCACCACGCGGACGTTGCCCTCGGCAGGCAGCAGGACCCGGACGGTGCCGAGCTCGGCGTCGATCGTGATGCGGGTGTCGGCATCCACCTCGGCGGCCTCGAAGTCGAAGACGTAGTCGCCGGTGCTGACGGTGTGGGATTTCGGCATCTGGGACACCGGACCGGACAGCATCATCGGGGCCATGAACTGGCCCGGTGGTGTTGTCTGGGTCTGCGTGCCGATGCTGAGCACGGCGAGGATCGCGGTGATCACCACCAATCCCCTGGGACGACCCATCCAGGCCGAAGCGATCAAGGTCACCGCCGCAATCAACAGCGCCGCACTGGCGTAGGTCGCCAGGCCGATGTCGAGGGCACCGAGGGCGTCCAGGACGCCGAAGCCTCCCAGAATCACCAGCGCTGCCACCACGGCAACCTTGGTCAACCGTTTGGTGCTGGCCGGTGTCGCCACCGCCGTGCGTACCTTCGTACCGGATCCGGTGGGGTACAGCCCGGCTGGGTCGGGATGCGCGAAGAACGTGCTGGTGTCTGTGTGACCCATCCGTACGGCCGCCGGCACCGTCGGGGGAAGCTGGTGCGCCCACCCGGCGGGCTCGGTGAAGCGGTCGGCAGACGACACCGGCCCGGTCGGACCCATGGGTGCCGGCGGACCGGACGGGTTCGTCGGGCGCGGCGTCAGGTGTTGGGAGATGCGCTGCTGCCAGGTGGCAGAGGCGTCGTCGAACGTTGTGGCCCCCTGGCCGACCGCGTCACGGGAACGATCCTGCTGCAGCTTCTTCTGCTTGGGTCGGTGGAAGAAGAAATACCAGGCCGCCCCGATCGCGATCACCGGACCGGTACCGATCGGGAAGGCCGAGCCGACGGTCACCATCACCGTCAGGGCCACGACGGCAACGATGATCAGCCAGGCGTTCCGAGGGATCCGGCGGGCACCAGGAACACGCCGACCCAGCAGGGAATCGTTCTCGCCCTGTTTGGGCAGCAGCGCCCATCCGGCTGCGTACAGGACCGCGCCGAGCCCGGCGGAGAGCGCGAGCACGACCGCGGCGACGCGCACCAGGAGAGGGTCGATGCCCCATTTGGCGGCCACGCCACCGCACAGACCGGCGATCTTCGCATCGCCCGTCGCACGACGGATCTCCCAGATTGGCTGCATGGCTCCCATCTTGCTTGGCCGAGCCGCCGCTCCCCATAGGGGTTCACCCCCATTCCTGCCCGATCGGGGGTGATTCGGCTGGCCCGGAGTTGTCTGTCCGTGTGACGCTGGGATCACCATGGGCACCCAGGAGGAGAAGTCTCGCGTCACCGACAGTACGTCGGTGCCACTGGCCGAGACGGCTGACGCCTCCGGAGCCATCATGCCCGAGGCCCCCGAATCGACGCCCGCCAGCTCCAGCCCTGCCGAGACGTCCAGTCCCACCGAACCGACGACTGGGCGGGGCGAGCGGTCGTTGGCCGAGATCGCCGGCGAGGGACCTGGGCCATTGGCCGACGAGAATCCGCGCGTCCAAGCGGTGTTCCAGGAGTCCTCGCTCGCCATGCCGGATGCTCCCGCCGGCCATGGTGCCGGCCATGATCTCGCCCCCGTCGACGCCACCACCGACGAATCGCGGACTCGTCGTCGAGCCCAGCGGGCCCGCGACGGCGCCTGGTTGGGCGGAGTGTGTGCCGGACTCGCCAAACACCTGGGGATTCCGCCACTGGTGATCCGGTTGGGCTTTGTTGCGTTGTTCTGCACTCAGTTCGTCGGGGCTCTGCTGTACGCGGTCCTGTGGCTGGTGATGGCCCCCGAGGAGCGTCGGCGAACACCTGGCCTCGAGGCGCACGACCGAGCCGGGATGCGTCAGACAGCGTCGACACCGCGTGGCGCCGATGTGGCTGCCGTGGTGGCCCTTGGCGTCTTCGGCGTCGGTGTCGTCTGGCTTGTGCAGGCGCTCGGCTGGGGCATGCTGCCGGAAATCTTCGTACCGGTGACCCTGGCCAGCGTCGGAGCGGCGATGGTGTGGCGCCAGGCCGATGTCGGTCGCGGTTTCGACGAGGCGAATCGATCCTGGTTCAACCGGCTCGTGGCTGGTGGTGGCTGGACCGCGGTGATGCGGATGGTGTTCGGGCTGTTGCTGGTGGGTGCAGCGCTGACCCTGCTGCTGCTGACCCAGGGAAACTTGGCTCAGCTTCCGCAGGTGTTGGCGATGACGGCGTTGGCCCTGGCCGGGCTGAGCGTGGTGCTGGCGCCATGGATCCAGCGATCCCGGGCCGCACTGAATGAGGCACGTGCCGAACGTGCCCGCGCCGACGCCCGCGCCGACGTGGCGGCGCATTTGCATGACTCGGTGCTGCAGACCTTGGCGCTCATCCAGCGGCAGTCCGAGGACGGTCGCGTCGTCCAGCAGTTGGCCCGTCGGCAGGAACGCGAACTGCGTCGATGGCTGTACGGGGAGGAGGCGGCCGAGAGCACCTTGAAGGCTGCTCTACAGTCGGCAGCGGCGGAGGTGGAGGACGAACACGCCGTTCCCGTCGAGCTGATCGTGGTCGGTGACCATGCCCTCACTCCGGGACTGTGGGCACTGGTCAAGGCGGTGCGTGAAGCGATGGTGAACTCCGCCAAGCATTCCGGGGCCGACGTGATCGACGTGTACGCCGAGGTGGACGGTGATCATGTGCAGACCTACATCCGGGACCGGGGGCGCGGATTCAGTCTGGACGAGATTCCGGAGGATCGGCAGGGTCTGCGTGGCAGCATCATGGACAGGATGGAGCGTCACAACGGGCGCGCGGTGATCAAGACCTCACCGGACAACGGTACCGAGGTACGACTGGAGATGGATTCATGAGCGAGCAACACCGACGACCCGGCAACGAATCGCAGTTCGGAGGCCAGCCACCCGGCCAGGGGGTGCCGCCGCCAACGGTGCAGCCGCCCGCCGGGGGACCCGCAGCCGGCCAGTCACCGGCACCGACGAGCCCGGAGGTGAATCGCCGGTTCCGGGTGGTGGTGGTCGATGATCATGCGATGTTTCGTGCCGGGGTGAAGGCCGAGATCGGCGACCGGGTCAAGGTGGTCGGCGAGGGGAACGATGTGGACTCCGCGGTCGCCGCCATTGCCGAGCATCAGCCAGACGTCATCCTCCTCGACGTCCATCTGCCAGGCGGCGGCGGGGTCGAGGTGCTGAAGCAGTGTCTGGCCCGGGACCCCGACGCCAAGTTCCTGGCGGTCTCGGTCTCCGATGCTGCCGAGGACGTGATCGGCGTGATCCGGGCCGGGGCCCGCGGCTATGTGACCAAGTCGATCAACGGCAAGGAACTGATCGATGCGATCCGTCGAGTGGCCGACGGCGATGCGGTCTTCTCCCCCCGGCTGGCCGGCTTCGTGTTGGACGCGTTCTCGGGTTCCATCGACATCTCCAGCGTTGATGAGGACCTCGACCGGTTGTCGGCTCGTGAGCGCGAGGTGCTCCGGTTGATTGCTCGCGGGTACGCGTACAAGGAGGTCGCCAAGGAGTTGTTCATCTCGATCAAGACCGTGGAGACCCACGTGAGCAGCGTGCTGCGCAAGCTGCAGTTGTCCAACCGGCACCAGCTCACCCGATGGGCAACGGATCGTCGTCTCGTCTGACGCATCGGGCGGAGTCTCGTCTGACGCGTTGGTACGAGTTGATCTTGGTCTGCGGATGTGAACGGCCGAAGGGCCCCGGACGATGTCCGGAGCCCTTCGGTTGGTGATCGGGTTGTGGGTTCTCCCCGATGGGAGGATTGATCAGGCGGCGGAGCGCTTACGGATCGCGCCGTAGATCAGCAGCACGATGATGCTGCCGATGATGGCGGTGATCAGCGAGATGAACCAGTTGCCATCGAGGCTGACGCTGAACTTGCCCTGGAAGATCAGGTTGCCGATCAGGCCGCCCAGCAGGGCGCCGATGACACCCAGCACGATCGTGGCGATGATGCCACCACCCTGCTTGCCGGGGAGGATCAGCTTGGCCAACGCTCCGGCGATCAGCCCGAGGATGATGTAGAAGAGAATAGTCATGTGCCACAACTCCTTTGCGGATCCGGGCGTGACTTGTTGTCACGGCGTGGTCGGACCACTTGATCAAGATAGGCTGCGGGAGCCGGTGCGCGCAACAATGTCGACACTGGCGGCGTGGCGCGCCAGTGGAAGATCAGGGGCGCCCCTGACGCTGGACCTGGGTCGGCGCTGACGGTGTCAGATCAGTGAACGGTACGGGGAGAGGATCAACTCCGAGGCCTTCACCACCAAGTGCCGGGACTGCCACTGTTCCAAGGTCAACTCGATGGTGTTGGAGGAGTCGACGGCAAAGATCTCCTCGAGCTCACGGGCGACGCGCTCGTTGATGATCTCCACATTGATCTCGTAGTTGCCGGTCAGGCTGAGGCGGTCGATGTTGGCCGTACCAATCGTCGACCACTGGCCGTCGATGGTGGCGGTCTTGGCATGCACCATCGCCCCTTGGTAGAGAAACAGTCGCACACCACCGGCCAGCAGAGTCTTGTAGAAGCCGCGGGAGATCCAGTCGGCGACGATGTGATTGCTCTGCGCCGGCACGATGATCCGTACCTCAACCCCGCGCTTGGCGGCAGCCAGCAAGGCGTGCAGGAAGTCCTCGTCGGGCACCAGGTAGGCGTGGGTGAGATAGACGTGATCCTTGGCCCGGTCGATGGCCTCGAGGTACATGCCCCGGATGGGATAGACGAAGTGGCGGGGGATGTTGCGGTGCACCCGGAAGTTCGGCACCCAGGTCCGGTTCGACGCGTCGGGCAGGGCGGGAGCCTTTCGCGCCGGCGGCATGTTCCAGTAGTCGATGAACGCGTTCTCCATCTCACCGACGATGTCGCCGGTGAGGCGGGCGTGGGTGTCGCGCCAGTCGGTGGCGTACAGGCTCCCGACGTTGTAACCACCGATGTAGGCAACGTCGTGGTCGATGATCAACAACTTGCGATGGTTGCGTCCCGAGTAGCGGGGGTTGAGGAAACGCCAGCCCCCACCCACCAATGGATGACGCTTGACGTGGATCGACTCGGCGAACCGGAAGAAGGAGGGTGGGACGACGAGGTTGGCGAAGACGTCGTACACCAGGTACACCTGCACGCCGCGATCGGCGGCGGCGGTCAGGGCGTCCTTGAAGCGTTGGCCGATCTCGTCGCCCTTCCAGATGAAGGTCTCGAAGAAGATCTGTTCGCGGGCATGCTCGATCGCGGTCAGCATGTCGGCGTACAGGTCTTCGCCATAGGTGTAGATGGTGACCTCGGAGCCGCCGGCGGTGACCGTACGAGGCGGGACCCGGGGGAACACCACGGGCCGGCGATGTCGTTTGCGATTGTTGTCCACCACGGCCAGGGCGGCCAGCGTCACTGCCTGAGCGGCGAGCGTGGTGAGGGCAACACGACCGAGAATCTTGCGAACAGGAACCCGGCGCCACCACATGAGTTCCAATCTATCGTCACGGGCAAGAGCGGGACATCGAGTCGATGGCACGTGGTGGACGGGGCCGGAGGCGCGCCGCGGGCAGGGTGTCGGTGCTGCACCGTAGGCTGGGGTCGCCATGGTGAACCCTGACGACGATGACCTCTTTGGTGGGCAGTTGCTACCCACCAGCCCGCGAGACGATGGGTCGACCGGCGATGATCCGGCTCGTACGACGGCGCCCGAGGGTGCAAGAGCGTCCACCCGTACGAAGAAGTCTGCGGCCGAGCGGGCCGAGGAATTGTTGGCCGGCCTGAATCCCCAGCAGCGGGAAGCCGTCGTGCATGAGGGGGCGCCGTTGCTGGTGGTGGCCGGTGCCGGCTCGGGCAAGACCCGGGTGCTGACCCGCCGGATCGCCCACCTGGTGTCGGTGCGCAAGGTCCACCCCGGCTCGATCCTGGCGATCACCTTCACCAACAAGGCGGCCGCCGAGATGCGGTCGCGGGTGATGGATGCGGTTGGCAATCGGGCCAAGCTGATGTGGGTCGCCACCTTCCACTCCGCCTGCGTCCGGTTGCTGCGTCAGGAGATCGGACGGTTCGGCATGAAGCGCACCTTCTCCATCTACGACGATGCCGATTCCAAGCGGCTGATGCAATTGGTCTGCAACGACCTCGGGTTCGATCCCAAGAAGGTGCCGGTCCGTCAGGTGATGAACTGGGTGTCGAACCTCAAGAATGAGTTGGTCGACCACGAGTCTGCCGGCACCAAGGTCACCACGCCCGAGGAGGAGGCGTACGCCGCGGCCTACGTCGAGTACCAACGTCGACTGGTGGCGGCCAATGCCCTCGACTTCGACGACCTGATCATGACCTCGGTGCATCTGTTGCAGGCCTTCAGCGATGTGCGTGAGCAGTATCGTCGCCGCTTCCGGCACGTGCTGGTCGATGAGTACCAGGACACCAACCACGCGCAGTACTCGCTGATCCGGGAACTGTGCAGCGACCATGATCAACTCGAGACCGACGGGCCGCGTGCCGAACCGTCGGAGTTGATGGTCGTTGGTGACTCGGACCAGTCCATCTATGCCTTCCGTGGTGCGACGATCCGTAACATCCTCGACTTCGGGACCGACTTCCCGGGCGCCAGGACGATCCTGCTGGAGCAGAACTATCGGTCGACCCAGACCGTGCTGAATGCCGCCAACGCGGTGATCATCAACAACGAGGGGCGGACCGCCAAGCGGCTCTGGTCCGATGCCGGTGACGGCGAACAGATCGTCGGATGGGTGGCCGACACCGAGCACGACGAGGCCCAGTACGTCACCGACGAGATCGACCGGCTGCACGACGAGGGCGTCGCGTACTCCGACATTGCCGTCTTCTATCGGACCAATGCCCAGTCCCGTGCCTTCGAGGAGGTGCTGATCCGGGTCGGCCTGCCGTACAAGGTCGTCGGAGGTGTGCGCTTCTACGAGCGCAAGGAGATCCGCGACGCCATCGCCTACCTGCGGGCGATCGCCAATCCCGACGACGACGTATCGGTGCGTCGCATCCTGAACGTGCCCAAGCGTGGCATCGGTCAACGCGCCGAAGCCTGCATCGCGGCCCTCGCCAGCCGCGAACAGATCCCATTCGCCGCGGCCCTGCGCCGGGCCGAGGACGCGCCCGGCCTGGCCACGCGTTCGGCCCGACAGATCGCCGTCTTCATCGATCTGCTCGACAAGCACGCCGCCCTGGTCGCCGAACAGGCTCCGGCTGATCAGGTGTTGTCCAGTCTGCTCACCGATTCGGGTTATCTCGACGAACTGCAGGCCTCCAGCGATCCGCAGGACCAGACCCGGGTGGAGAACCTGCTCGAGTTGGTGGCCGTCGCGCAGGACTTCGTGGCCCAGGTCGGCGTGGTGGATGTCGATGACCCACTGACCGCGGCCGCCCTGGCTGCGGCAGGAGCCACCGAGGTATCGGACGAGGCGGTCGACGAGGCTGCCGAGCTCGGTGAAGAGTTGGCCGAGGCCGCACCGGAGCAGGACGGCTCGCTGGGCGCCTTCCTGGAGCGGATCGCGCTGGTGGCCGACTCCGACCAGATCCCCGACCCCGACGGCGGCCAGGGTGTGGTCACGTTGATGACCCTGCACACCGCCAAGGGGCTCGAGTTCGACACCGTCTTCCTGACTGGCATGGAGGACGGCATCTTTCCGCACCAGCGCACCTACGGTGACCGCCAGGAGCTCCAGGAGGAGCGTCGGCTCGCCTATGTGGGCATCACGCGGGCACGGCAGCGGCTGTATCTGACTCGGGCGGTGATGCGCGTCGCGTGGGGTGCACCGCAACACAACCCGGCCAGCCGCTTCCTCGACGAGATTCCGTCCCGACTGATCGACTGGCGCCGTACGGCGGCTGCCCAGACCCAGTGGCGTTCTTCTCAGACCGATCGCTCGTGGCGGCAGTCGGTGGGCTATGGCGGGGGATCGCCCCAAACTCAACAGGCCCGAACTCAACAGGCCGGAGCTCGTACGGTGCCGGCTCTTGATCCCGGCGACCGGGTGCTGCACACCTACTTCGGGATGGGCACCGTGGTGAGCCTCACCAGACTGCAGGGGGCTCCGCTGGCAGAGGTGGACTTCGGCTCAGCCGGGGTGAAGCACCTCAACCTGCAGCTGGCGCCGCTGGAGAAGCTCTAGGCGACGATCCAGATCGTGTCGCCGTCGGTGGGTCAGATCTTGACGCCGTTGGCGCGCATGTACGCCATGGCGTCCTTGGCGGCGTAGATGTCGCCAGGTGTCGTGCCCTTGGGGTAGTACTCCATGTGCAGGTGGGGGCCGAACGACCGACCGGTCGAACCGACGTAACCGATGATCTGACCGGCCTTGACCGTGTCGCCGGGCTGAACCACCTTGGCCGACATGTGCGCATACAGCGTCGAACCGCCATTGGGGTGCTTGATCGCCACGTGGTTGCCGGCCCAGGAGTCGGCGTTGCCCGGGACAACCTTGCCGCTCAGCGTGGCACGGATCGGTGTGCCCTGCGATGCGGCCAGATCCTGACCGGTGTGCCAACGGGCCCAGCTGCCGTACTCGCCGAACCTGGCGCCAACGCTGTAGGTGCCAGGTGCCAAGGGAAAGACGCCGCTGCCATCGCTGACGATGCCGGACATGTCGACCTCGGGGGTGGCCGGCGCGGGCAGACCCTGCTGCTCGGACTTCTTGCCCTCCTCGGCGCGCTTGCGGGCATCCGCCAAGCGCTTCTCGCGCTCTTCCTTCAGACGCTTCTGCTCGGCCTTGATGTCGGCCGCGGTCTGGGCCAGACCCTTGGTCCGCTCCTTCTGGGAGATTTCCCGGCCGTTCTCCTGGACGCGCTTGCTCGAGTCGTCCAGATCGGCGGTGCGGCGCTTCGACTTCTGGGTGACGATCGCCTTGTCGAGCTGCTTGCGCACCACGTCACGGGAGGTGGACTGCTGGCGCCGGTCAAAGCTGTCCAGGTCGCCGCGCTGGTCCCGTACGCCACCATCAGGCTCGGTGGCTCCTGCCGGCTGGTCGTCGGCGGTGCTCACCGCGGCCGGCACGGCCTTGGTGACATCGGCGCCGAGGGCATCCCGAATCGATCCGGCGTCGAGCGCCGAGGCGTTGGTGAGGGAGATGGAGCCGGCGACCGCGAGGCCGAGTCCCGCGATGGCCACTGCGGCCAGTCCGTGGGAGAGCCAGCCCGAGCGGTCTTCGGAGTCTTGAGATTCCGACTGGCCAACTCGGCGAGGCGTCCGTGACACGTTGCGTTCTCCTGTGTGGATTGACTGTTCGTTGCAAGGGGGGTGACCCCTGACCGACATTGCTGGGGGCCCGGGGGATCCCTGATCCTGGATCATCGTACATAACGAACAGGTAACTGCCTAGTCGGGTCACCCATCCGGCTCCGTGGACCTGAACAACGGCCCCGACAGTAGCAACTTCGGGCGATGTCATCGAATCGGGCTGTGGACAGCGGTGCGCACTAGACTGGCGCCCGTGATCAGCAACGACGCATCGAGCACTCCAACCATCGGCGAGGACCAACCACCCCCGATCCGGGTGATGGTCGCCAAGCCCGGGCTCGACGGTCACGATCGAGGAGCCAAGGTGGTGGCCCGCGCGCTGCGCGATGCCGGCATGGAGGTCGTCTACACCGGCCTGCACCAGAGCCCGGAACAGATTGTGGCCGCTGCCATCGCCGAGGACGTGGACTGCATCGGGCTGTCGGTGCTGTCAGGGGCACACCTGACGCTGTTCGCGAAGGTGATGGAGCAGTTGGCTGCCGAGGGCGTGGACGACATCATCGTGTTCGGCGGTGGCATCATCCCCGAGGCCGATCGGCAGCCCCTGGCCGAGATGGGCGTACGACAGGTGTTCACCCCCGGTGCCACGATGGCCGAGATCGTCGCCTGGGTTCGACAGCACGCCCGACGAACCTCGACCTTGTGATCTCCTGAGCACAGTCCGACCGGGCCGCTGGAGAAACCTCGTTGCCGGAATCGGAAGTGAGCCGTTCCGGGCAACATTCCGGGCCGATCGGGCCATCGGTGGACCCGTCCCACCCGATCCGTTCGACCCACTAGGCTCAGCCCCGGGGACATGGGTGTCCTCACCTGGCCCGCTCACGGGCCGGCATGAATTCAGACCGGGTCACATCCACCACGTGGCCCTTGTTCACCTAGCAGTGGGAAGAGGAGCGCTAGTGGATCTCTACGAATACCAGGCGCGCGACATGTTCGAGTCGCACGGAGTGCCGGTGCTGCGG
>JAKDKP010000519.1 GCA_030453285.1 Propionibacteriales bacterium | reverse complement strand
CGGTGTCCTGCTCGGCGGACCAGGCACCGACGCCATCGGACCCCGTACGACCTTGCTGGTGGGGTTCGTGCTCGCGACAAGTTCGATGATGGTGCTGGCCCTGCTCGCCGACAGCCTCGGCCTGGCGGTGCCGTTCGGTGTCGTGTTGGCGGTGACGGTGGTGTGGGCGGCGGCCCTGTGGTCGTTCAGTCCGCCGATGCAGACGTGGCTGCTCACCCGGGCCGAGGGGATGGAGAGCGCGGTGCTGGCACTGAACGTCAGCGGCATGTATCTCGGATTCGCCCTGGCCGGGTTGATCGGTGGCGTGGTGCTGGCGTTCGGCGGTCCGGCAGCCGTCCCTTGGGCGTCGGCGGCACTGCTGGCCTCGGGGGCGATACTGATGGCAGTCTCGATCATCGTTGCCGAACGTCGCGAAGGGAGTCGACATGCAGATCGGTGAGCTGTCCAGACTGACCGGTGCGAGTCCGCGGTCCCTGCGCTACTACGAGGAGCAGGGGCTGATCACTGCCGAGCGTCTGGACAACGGCTACCGGGTGTACGGCACCGAGACGATTCTGGTGGTGCAGAACGTCCGTAGTCTGCTGGCGGCAGGTTTGACGATGGCCGACATCGGTCAGATCGGTGAGTGTCTGTTCACCCAGGACCTGTCCCAGGCTGAGGTGTGCGACCACGTCCTCGCGCTGTACGAGCGGCGGGTGGCTTCGGTGGAGTCCCAACTTGCGGCCACCGCCGACACCGCGGGTCGCCTGCACTCCGAACTCGACAGCCTGCGGGAGCGCGCCGGTCACTGACGCTCCGGGCGTCAGGCGTTGACATGGGACTGCGGCCCGACCGATGGTCGGGCCGCAGCGGTGTCACGTGGGTGAGGGGGTTGGTCAGGAGATCACTGGTCGGCGACCTTGATGTCGAACTTCACCGTGTTGTTCTCCACCGCGGTGACGTTGAGATTCACATCAAGGCTCTGACCCTGGTGGGTCAGCTTGCAGGTCATGGTGGTGCCCACCTTGCCCTCAAGATCACCGGGGCACTCGATCTTTTCGGGGGTGGTCCCCACCTGTTGCTGCAACTGGGTGGAGATCTGCTGCTCAACATCGGCCTTGGTGACCTTGGGGGTCATGAGTCCGCAGCTGGTCAGCCCGAGTGTTCCGACCAGGACGGCGACGGCGGCAAGACGCTTCATGATGTGTGCTCCTTCGATTGGGGTCCGCCCGGGTGGACGTGGCTCGGCACCTGATCGTTCCATGCCGACCGTTTGATCGTTCCCTGCGGATCGTTCCGTGTGGAGACACCATCAGCGTTCCGGATTCCTGGCGGCATGACTAGACTGAGCCACGTCGTACGGCATCGATGGGGCCATCACCCCGGAGCCGGTGGAAGAACGGCGTCTGCAGCTCCTCGGAGCAAGCGCTCATTAGAACCACCCACGGCGGACAAGCAAGCGGGCCGAGCACCGAAATCGTGGTCGGCCAAGGAGGGTGGTACCGCGGCTCACGTCGTCCCTTCACCAGTTGTCACGCCGATGGATGAGGACCACCGCGATGAGCCAGTACCGCCCCGTACCACCCCAGGTCGACCTGCCTGCCGTCGATCAGGAGATCTTGGCGTTCTGGCGTGACAACGACACCTTCAACCGTTCCCTGGCCAAGACCGCCGACGGTGAGCCGTGGACCTTCTACGAGGGGCCGCCGACGGCGAACGGCATGCCGGGCACGCATCACATCGAGGCCCGGGTCTTCAAGGATGTGTTCCCGCGGTTCCGGACGATGCAGGGTCGTCGGGTCGAGCGCAGGGCCGGCTGGGACTGCCATGGGCTGCCGGTGGAGTTGGCCGTCGAGCGCGAACTGGGGCTCAACGGCAAGCCTGACATCGAGCGGTACGGCGTCGAGGCCTTCAACGCGCGCTGCCGCGAATCGGTCACCCGGCACGTCGGTGCCTTCACCGAGCTGACCGAGCGGATGGGCTACTGGGTCAACTTCGACCAGGCGTACTGGACGATGAACCCTGCGTACGTCGAGTCGGTGTGGTGGGCGCTGAAGCAGATCTTCACCAAGGGCCTGCTCACCGAAGACTTCCGCGTCGCGCCCTATTGCCCCCGCTGTGGCACCGGCCTGAGCGATCATGAACTGGCCCAGGGGTACGAGACCGTCACCGATCCCTCGGTCTACGTCCGGCTGCCACTGACGTCGGGCCCGTACGCCGGACAGGCCGATCTGCTGATCTGGACCACCACACCGTGGACCCTGCCGTCGAACGCGCTGGTGGCGACCAAGGCCGACGTCACCTACACCGTGACTTCGAAGCCGGGGGAGAAGCCGGTCGTGGTGGCGGAATCCCTTGTGGGCAAGGCGTTGGGGGAGGGCTGGACCACCGGCGACACGTTCACTGGTGCCGACATGCTGGACTGGACCTACCAGCGACCGTTCGACATCGTCGAGTGGCCCGGGCGCGCGCACTTCGTGGTGAACGAGGACTACGTCACCACCGAGGACGGCACCGGTCTGGTGCATCAGGCGACCGTTTTCGGCGCCGATGACTTCGATTCGGTGCGCCGCAACCACGTCGAACTGGTCAACCCGATCGACCTCCAGGGGCGCTTCGTCGAGGAAACGGGTCTGGTGGGCGGGGTCTACTTCCGAGATGCCAACCAGCCACTGATGGACGACCTCGGCGCGCGGGGCCTGCTGTTCCGGCACCTGGAGTATGAGCACTCGTACCCGCACTGCTGGCGTTGCCACAGCGCGTTGATGTACTACGCGCTGCCGTCCTGGTACAT
>JAKDKP010000518.1 GCA_030453285.1 Propionibacteriales bacterium | reverse complement strand
GAGCGCGCGCACATGGAGGAGGACACCGGCAAGTCGCTGCACGTCGGTGGAGCCACTGGCCGGATCCATGGCGCGAGCCACTCCCTGCTCGACTACAACCGGGCCGGCGTGCCGCTGATCGAGATCGTCACCAAGCCGATCATGGGCACCGGCGACAAAGCACCCCAGGTGGCCCGCGCCTACGTCGCGATGCTGCGCGATCTGCTGCGCGCCCTGGATGTCTCCGACGTACGGATGGAGCAGGGCTCGCTGCGCTGCGACGCGAACGTGTCGCTCGCGCCCAAGGGCGCCACCGAGCTCGGCACCCGCACCGAGACCAAGAACGTCAACTCGCTGCGCAGCGTCGAACGCGCCATCTCCTACGAGATGACCCGCCAGGCAGCGCTGCTGCTGGACGGCGTCTCGATCAAGCAGGAGACCCGGCACTGGCAGGAGGACTCGGGCACCACCAGCCCGGGTCGTTCCAAGGAGACCGCCGAGGACTACCGCTACTTCCCCGAACCGGACCTGGTGCCGGTGGCCCCCTCCCGCGAGTGGGTGGAGCAGCTGCGCGGCACGCTGCCGGAGAACCCGGCTGCGAAGGTGAAGCGGCTGCAGGCCGACTGGGGTTTCTCCGATCTGGAGATGCGCGACGTGGTCAGCGCCGAGGCTGTGACCGTGATCGAGCAGACCGTGGCAGCCGGCAGCGCACCTCAGCCGGCCCGCAAGTGGTGGATGGCCGAACTGGCCCGGCACGCCAACGAGGCCGGCGTCGAGCTGGCCGGCCTGGCCATCACGCCGGCCCAGGTGGCCGAGTTGCAGGGGCTCATCGATGAGAAGACGATCAACGACACGATGGCGCGTCAGGTCATCGAGGGCGTGCTCGCCGGTGAAGGCGGGCCGGCCGAGGTGGTCGCCTCCCGAGGGCTGGCGATGGTCTCCGACGACAGCGCACTGTCGGACGCCGTCGACACCGCGATCGAGGCCAACCCCGATGTCGCCGACAAGATCAGGTCGGGCAAGGTGCAGGCCGCCGGTGCCCTGATCGGCGCGGTGATGAAGCAGATGAAGGGCCGGGCCGACGCCGGCCGCGTCCGTGAGTTGATCTTGGAGAAGCTGACCTGAGCGCTGGTACGAGCCGGACGACCCGTAGCGGTTCAGCACCGAGACCACCTTCATTGCCAAGCCAAGCTTGTTCCTGATCACCCTCGGGCTTGTGGTCTGGTGACCAGCTGGCTTCTGTTCTTCTGACCGGTCGGGCGAGGCTCAGCCGCCCAGCAGCATGGAGACGATCACGGCCAGGATCACGGTGTTGAAAGTGAAGGCCAACAGCCCGTGGGTCATCGTGATCTTGCGGAGGCGGTCGGTCTCAACCTCGACATCGGTGGTGCCGAAGGTGGACTGGATCGCCAGGGAGAAATACAGATAGCGCACGTAGGAAGCCTCGCCCTGCCCCGGGAAACGCAGCGAAGGGTCGGCCAGATCGAGCCGGGCGTAGTGGATGGCGTAGTTGACCACCACGTTCACCCACGACAGCGCAACCATCACCAGCCCAGCGGCGACCAGGCCCTGCTCGGACCGTACGCCCGGCAGAAACGCCAGGAGTCCCACCACGACCAATGCCAGGGCCGACAGTTGCACGGTGGTCGCGGACAGATCCTCCTGTCGCCGGCCTGGATGGCGCACGCCGAGCGCCTCGGTGAGTTCGGCTCCGCGCAGTCCACGAAAGGCGAGATGGGCCAACCCGGCGCTGATTCCCGAGAGCAGGGCCCAGGCCACAATGCAGCCGAGGACGAAGGCGTACGCGATCATGTCCTTGTCGATGGTGATCCACAGCGTCACCACGACCGCGGTCAGTACGGTCGCCCCCACAGCACTGATGGCGGTCCGGCGCCCGTCACCTCGCCCGACCGTCAGCAGGCGTCTCCATCGACTCCTCATGGACTGATCATGACACCCTGGGCGCCGACTCAGCCCGGAATCACTTCGGCGATGTCGGGAGTGCTGCCCTCGGCGAAGATCACCCGTACGGCGTCCACGGCGTCCCCGCCGACTTCCACTCGGGAGGCGAACCGATCATCGACGGTGCCAACATCGACCCAACGGTCGCCTCGTCGGACCTGGACCGTGCCGGACACGTCACCGACGAGGGTGAGCTGATCGACCGAACGTGCCTCAAACTCCCAGGTGAGTCGATCATCGTCGCCGGCGACCCGGGAGGCGGTGAAGCGGGTGTCCAACGACCGGTCCGCCACCGAGCCAGGACTGGTCCCCGCCGTGGCTGGAATGGTCGACGTGACCCCCGACGGCAGCACCGAAGCACTGAACTCGCGGACCTGGACCCACGTGGACGGCTTGTTCACCGCAGTCGCCCGAACGCGCAGGTAGCGGGCCGCCACCGGCTCATCCAGGGTGATCTCCACCAGGGTCCGACCCTCGACCTGACCGATCTCGGTCCACGTCGTGCCATCGGTCGAGGACTCCAGCACACCGTTGCTGATCATGTCCCCGGACGTGTCGTCGGCCTGCCCCTGGCGCAGAGTCACCCGCCCCACCGAGATGGGGCTGCCGTAGTCGATGCGCACCTCGTCGCCGACCTTCGGTGCACCGCTGCTCCAGAAGTACGTTCCGTCATCACCGTCGACCGCTCGATCGATCCCGAACGTCTTGTGCGTGCCCATCGTTGTGCTCGCGGTCGCCTTCGGGCCGCGGTCGGTCAGGCCGAGTTTCGCCTCGGTGCGGGCCAGCGCTTCGTTGACCAGTTGGCCGAACACCCCGTCGCCCACCTTCGGTGTCAACGTCC
>JAKDKP010000517.1 GCA_030453285.1 Propionibacteriales bacterium | reverse complement strand
GTACGGGCAACTGCCCGGTCAGCCAGGTTTTCCCGGTGTCACCTGCATCTCGGTGAACGCCGAGATCGTGCACGGCATCCCCGGGGAGCGCACCCTGGCCGATGGCGACATCGTCTCGGTCGATTGCGGCGCGATCGTCGACGGTTGGCACGGCGACTCGGCGATCTCGGTGATCATCGGTGACGGCAGCGACGAGGTGCGTGGGCTCAGCTCCGCCACCCGTGACGCCCTGTGGTGGGGCATCGCGGCGGCGCGGCTCGGCGGGCACGTCACTGACATTTCCCACGCCGTGGAAAGCCATGTGCGCGGTCTGGACGTCGACTACGGCATCGTGACCGAGTACACCGGCCACGGCATCGGCTCGGCCATGCACCAGCCACCGGACGTGCCGAACTTCGGCAAGCCCGGCAAGGGCCCCAAGGTCGTCGAGGGTCTGTGTCTGGCGGTGGAGCCGATGCTCACCCTCGGCAAGCCCGACAACGTGACCCTGGCCGACGAATGGACCGTGGTGACCTCCGACGGCAAGGCGGCATCGCACTGGGAGCACACGATGACCGTGACCGCGAAGGGCACGTGGGTGTTGACCGCCGAGGACGGTGGCGAGGAGATCCTCGGCCAGCACGGCATCAACTTCGGCCCACTGGCCGACTGACCCCGCTCGGCTCCGCAGCACAGCCTGGTGCCGTGCGCGGCAGCTCCGCCGCAGAGTCGTCAGTGGACACCTAGACGAAGCGGACACCTAGACGAAGGGACACCTAGACTTGGTGCCAGCCCCGTCGAGGAGAGTCACCATGTCGCATGACCAGCAGCCCGGACCGTACGAGTCGAGCTCGGCAGCCGAAGGTCAGCAGGGCCCGTACGGACCGCCTGATCCCACACCGGAACAGCGCCCCGGCCGGGCGCAGCAGCCGGACCGGGCGCAGCAGCAGTGGGCGCCGCCCCCGCAGCCGAATCTCCAGGCCCCGACCCAGCAGATGCCCCCGAACCTGCAGGCGGGGCCGAGCCAGCAGCAACTCGTACCGGCCGATGATGATCTTGAGGCCCCCGTACAACCCGGTGGTGCGGCGCCACGGATCGATGTCGAGGAGCACAAGGCGTTCGCGATGAACGGCTTCGTGGCGTGGGTGATCATCGCCCTGCTGTGGATTGCCGCGATCGGGCTCGGTGTGCTCACCGTGATCAACGGATCGATCCCCATTCCGTCGATCGTCATGATCGTGGTGGCCCTCGTACTGGGCACCTCGGTGACGGTGGTCCAGCCCGGCCAGGCGAAGGTGTTGCAGTTCTTCGGGCGATACATCGGCACGGTCCGTCGGACCGGATTGGTGCTGACGGTGCCGTGGACCTCCAAGACCAACATCTCGACCAAGATCGAGAACTTCGAGACCAACGAACTGAAGGTCAACGACGCCGACGGAAACCCGGTCAACATTGCCGCGATCGTGGTGTGGCAGGTGTCCGACACCGCCAAGGCGACCTTCTCGGTGGAGCAGTACCACCGGTTCGTGGCGATCCAGGCCGAGGCGGCGCTGCGCCACGTCGCCTCGAAGTATCCGTACGACAATGCCCCTGAGGGCGAGCCGACGTTGCGGGAGTCGACCGATGTGGTGGCGGCCAAAATCGCCGACGAGGTCAATGCCCGCGTGCACCTGGCCGGGGTGTCGATCATCGAGACCCGCATCTCGACCCTGGCGTACGCGCCGGAGATCGCGCACGCCATGCTGCAGCGGCAGCAGGCGACGGCGGTGATTGCCGCCCGCGAGAAGATCCTCGAGGGTGCGGTGGGCATGGTGAACGGGGCGTTGCGTCAACTCGAATCCAGCATTCCGATGGATGATCATCATCGCGCCGAGATGGTGTCGAACCTGCTGGTGGTGCTCACCTCCGACGGCCGGGTGACCCCGGTGATCAACGCCGGATCCTCGATGCCCCGCGAGCATCGCAGTGAGAGCTGAACCGTCCGAGGATTCCCCGGCACCACGCGTCGTCCATGATCAGCGCGTCGTCATGATCAGCCCAGCGCACTGACCAGGGCCGGCAATCCTTCACCGGCGCGGACGCGCCAGTTCAACGTGGTCTCGTGACTCAACTCGGTCTCGGTGGGATTGATCTCGACCGTCGGTACGCGATTGGCCCTGGCCAGCAGTGGCAGGCCGGCGGCGGGAAAGACCGCGCCCGAGGTGCCGATCACCAGCAGCAGATCGGTGTCGGTGACGGCCTCCTCGGCCAGGTCGAAGGCGGCGACCGGCAGGGGCTCACCGAACCACACGATGTCGGGCCGGATCGGGCCCGCGCAGGCCGGGCAATTCGGCGGGGCGAGTCGCTCCACCTGGGCGGTGGGCAACTCCACCGGTCGGTCGTACGGAAGGTCGCAGTCGAAGCAGCGCAGGGTGAACAGGGAGCCGTGCAGGTGCGCCAGCACCCGATGGTCGGAGCGCTCATGCAGGTCATCGACGTTCTGCGTCACCACACCGATGTCGGCCCATTCGCCCCACCGGCTGAGGGCCAGATGACCGGCGTGCGGCTCGATGGTGGTCATCAGGTGACGCCGCCACGCGTACCACGCCCACACCAGGTCGGGTTCGGCCTCGAACGCCTCCGGGGTGGCCAGGGTCATCGGGTCGTACTGGGCCCACAGCCCGTCCTGGGCGTCACGGAAAGTGGGCACCCCGCTCTCGGCCGACATTCCGGCGCCGGTCAGGACGGTGATCCGCTGCGCGGCGCGAGCACGGTCGAGCAGTTCGGTGGGGACGTCGATCATGGAGACCGTTATACCGCCGGGCACCTC
>JAKDKP010000516.1 GCA_030453285.1 Propionibacteriales bacterium | reverse complement strand
TCACCAGCGCCGGGTTGAAGAAGTGCATATTGCACACCTGGTCAGGACGACCCGAGGCCTCGGCGACCTCTGAGGAGCCGTAGGTCGAGGAGTTCGTCGCCAAGACGGCATGTGCCGGGGCGAGTTCGCCGAGCTGGGCGAAGATCGAGCGTTTGACCTCGAGTTTCTCCGTCGCCGCCTCGATCACCAGGTCCGCCTGACCCACCGCATCGGCGAGATCGGTGGTGAACCGGATCCTCGACCCGGCGGCGTCGGCGTCCGACTGTGTCATCCGGGACTTCGCGACACGGCCGTCGAGCCAGGACCGCATATCGGCCTCTGCGGCGGACGCGGCCTCGGCGGAGACGTCCTGCACCGCGGCGGTGAACCCGGCGACGGCGGCGGCCATGCCGATCTGGCGGCCCATGGTGCCCGAGCCGATCACGGCGATGTTCTGCACGGTATTCGCGGTGTTCGCGTTCGCTGCATTCACCATGCTCACCTGCCCTGGAAGTCCGGGGTGCGCTTGGCCAGGAAGGCTGCCGCGCCCTCGGCCGTGTCCTCGGTGGTGTAGAGCAGCGTCTGCGCCAGTCGCTCCAGCAGCAGGCCGGTGCGCTGGTCGGTGTCCGCCCCGGCGCGCACGACCATCGTCGCCAACCGGGTGGCCAGCGGGCCTTTCGACAGAATCATCCCCACCGTCTCGGCCACCGCGTTCGACAGTCCGTCGGACGGGACGACCTGCGTGGTCAGCCCGTACTCGTGGGCGGTCTGCGCAGTGAGAATGCGACTGGTGAGGATCATCTCCACCGCCCGGCCGGTGCCCACCAGCCGGGACAGCCGCTGCGTCCCACCGGCACCGGGCAGCACACCCAGCGTGGTCTCCGGCAGACCCACCTTCGCATTCTCGGCGAAGATGCGGATATCGCAGCTCATGGCCAACTCCAGCCCACCGCCGAGGGCGACACCGTTCACCGCGGCGATGGTCGGCTTGGGGAAGTCCTCGATCCGGTCGAAGAGCTTCTGCATGTAACCGGCCAGCCCGTAGGCCAGGTCGTAGTTCTTCAACTGGGCGATGTCCGCCCCGGCGACGAAGGCCTTCTCCCCGGCGCCGGTGAACACCACCGCCTGCACCGCCGGGTCGTCCTGCCAGGCATCGAGCACCGCAGAGATCTCGGAGAGGACGGTCCGGGACAACGCATTGCGCTTCTCCGGCCGGTTCACGGTGATCACGCCGGTGCGGTCCGTGACCTCGGCGAGAATGGTCTCGAAGTCCTCTGTCGCGAATGCCATTACTTCGCACCTCCTGCCTGCGCACCGGGGGCCTGGAACGCCCCGACGCCGGTGATCGACCGGCCCAGGGTCAGCAGGTGGACCTCGTCGGTGCCCTCGTAGGTCCGGACGGCCTCCAGGTTGTTAGCGTGACGCTGCGGCGAGTAGTCCAAGGTGATGCCGTTGCCGCCGAGCATCGCGCGGGCCTCCCGTGCCACCTCGATCGCCATCCGGGTGTTGTCGAGCTTGCAGGTGGAGATCATCTCCGGGGTGACACCCGGGCCGTCCTTCGCCCGGCCGATGTTGTGCGCCAGGTGGTAGCCCTTGTTGATCGCCACGGCCATATTCGCCAGTTTGGCCTGGGTGAGCTGGAAGTGGGTCAGCGGAGTGCCGAACTGGGTGCGGTGGTTGGCGTACTCCAGTGCGGCAGTGAAGGAGTCCCGCGCGGCACCCACCGCACCCCAGAGGATCCCGTAGCGGGCCTCGCTGAGGCACTGGAAGGGGCCCGACAGACCCACCGCAGTGTCCGCCGGCAGCAATGCGGATGCGGGAAGGCGCACATTGTCCAGCTCGATCTCGCACTGCACCGAGGCCCGCATCGACATCTTCTGCTCGATCACCGTCGCGGTGAACCCCGGGGTGTCGGTCGGCACCACGAAGCCTCGCACACCCCGGCCCTTTCCGGGCTCCTCGGTCTGCGCCCAGACGATCGCGACGTCCGCGAGGTTCGCCAGGCCGATCCACCGCTTCTTCCCGTTGAGCACCCAGTCGCCACCGGGCTCATGCCGGGCATTGGTGCTCATCGACGCCGGGTCGGAACCGCTGTCCGGCTCGGTCAGCGCGAAGCAGCCGATCGCCTCGCCGGTGGCCATCTTCGGCAACCACTCCTGCTTCTGATCCGGGGATCCGTGCTTGTAGATCGCACTCATCGCCAGCGATCCCTGCACCGAGACGAAGGTGCGCAGACCCGAGTCCCCGGCCTCGAGTTCCTGGACCGCCAGGCCGTACTCCACGGCACTGCGTCCGGCGCAGCCGTAGTCCTTCAGGTGCATGCCCAGCACCCCGAGCGTGCCGAGAGCCGGCACGATCTCGCGGGGGAAGTGTCCGGCGGAGAACCACTCTGCGATGTTCGGGCGGATCTCGTTGTCGACGAACGTACGGACCCGCAGTGCCTGGTCCCTCTCCTCCGGGGTGAACAGACCGTCCAACCCGGAGACGTCGACCGGACCCCACCAGGAACCGCGGGCGCTCGTGACCTGCGGGACAACGGCAACCTGGCCGGGGGATGCGCCGTTCGGCTGGTTCTGTTCGGTGTCGTGCTGGGGCATGGCGGTTGCTCCTTGTCAGGGCGAGGGCGAGGCTGCGGACGTGGACTTCCGCCACAGTAGTAACCCCCTATAGTGACTGCAATCACAATGATGTGACTTCCCCGTCACTCCCCTGTGTGGCAGCGGGGCATCCTCCCCGACGCACGAAAAAGCAGGGACACCGTGGCAACGGTGTCCCTGCTGCGCCGGTACGGCGACGCGGTTCTGCGGTGC
>JAKDKP010000515.1 GCA_030453285.1 Propionibacteriales bacterium | reverse complement strand
TCGGGGACAGCCCCCTGAACTCAGCAGCGTAGAGGACTGTCGCGTATCCCTAGGGATACGCGACGTCTCATCAATACACCGATTCTGAGCTTTCGGGCTGTCATTTTCCGAAGTCGCCTGCGCATCCGGCCCCGTGTTCTCGGGGGTTGTGCAGTCGGCTGTTGAACGCTGGCCGTTCAGTAGTCGTGTGCACTAAAGTCGTTTTTGCTCAATAGTCCTGTTCTCAAAGGAGAGGCAGGGATGGACGAAGAACCATACGGGATCCCGTCGCCGGGGCATTTAACGATGTCGGATGCTCAGTGGGAGCAAACTCGGTTGCGTGCTGAAGTGATCGGCAATCTCGCCGAGCGTGACCATGTTGGGGTGGCTGCTGCCGATGAAGCCGCCGTCGAGCTGGGAATCTCTCGCCGACAGGTGTACGTGCTGTTGGAACGCTACCGTCAGGGCTCTGGTCTGGTGACCGATCTCGCCAGCCGACGGTCCGACGGTGGCAGGGGTGGTAATCGGCTGTCGGAGCCGGTCGAGCAGGTCATTCGCGAGCTTGTCCGCACACGGTACTTGACGCGACAGAAGCGAAGCATCGCTTCGCTGCACCGCGAGATCGCCCGAGTCTGTGCTGTGCGGGGGTTGCCGGTGCCGGCGCGGAACACGGTCGAGACGCGAATCGCACGGATGAATCCGATAGCAGTCGGTCGGCGACGAGAAGGGCCCGACAGTGTGCGGCCCTTGCAGTCGGCCGGTGATGACGTCCCAGCGATCGGATCCATCTTGGACCAGGTACAGATCGATCACACCGTCATTGATCTGATCGTCGTCGATGAGCGGGAACGGAAGCCTGTCGGCCGCCCATATCTGACGTTGGCGATCGATGTGTGCAGTCGCTGTCTCGTGGGCATGGTCGTGACTTTGGAGCCGCCCTCGGCGGTGTCTGTGGGCTTATGCCTAGCTCACGCAACCGGTGATAAACGGCCCCGGCTGGAACGACTCGGGATCGAAGCAGACTGGCCGATGAGCGGGAAGCCGAAGGCGTTGTTCGTCGATAACGCCGCCGAGTTCAAGAGCGAGGCACTCACCCGTGGGTGTGAGCAGCACGGCATCGCACTGGACTACCGGCCGCTGGGCCAGCCGCATTACGGCGGGATCGTAGAACGCGTCATCGGCACGGCAATGCGCGAGATCCACGAGCTGCCAGGCACGACGTTCTCGGACCCAGGTGAGCGTGGCCGGTATGACTCCGAGAAAATGGCTGCACTGACTCTTGCCGAACTGGAGAAGTGGCTGAGCCTGGCAGTGGCTGCGTACCACGGCACCGTCCACAGCACGCTGGGCCTGACTCCGGCTGGGCGCTGGGCTGAGGGTGTCCTCGCGGACGGCTCTCCTGTGGTCACGGCGAATCCGACAGCGTTCTTGGTGGATTTCCTGCCGGTGATCCGGCGGAAGCTGACGCGTACCGGATTCGTCATCGATCACGTGCGTTATTTCGCCAACGTGCTCAAGCCCTGGATCGCGCGTCGCGAGAGTCTCGAACAGTTCATCATCCGCCGAGACCCGCGCGACATCAGCCGAATATGGGTGCTGGACCCTGAGGGCGAGGAATACCTAGAGGTGCCCTATCGGACGTTGTCGAATCCTGCTGTCAGCGTGTGGGAGCACCGGCAGGCGCTGGCACGACTGCGTGAACGCGGTGCCGCCGAAGTCGACGAGGTCGCGTTGTTTCGGATGATCGAACAGATGCGTCACATCTCTGAGACCGCCGAGAAGACCACCAAGCGGACCCGCCGGGAAGCTGAACGCCGTAATCACGCGGGAACCACGAGAAAGGCGTCTCCCGCGCCGACACCGGCTCCGCCGGCGACTGCGCCGGAACCGGGCGCGATGCGGCCTGCGGCCCGCTTCGAGGAGATTGAACAATGGTGACAGTCGACGAGGACCAGCCACCGGATCTGTCGCATCTGCATCCATCTGCACAGTCGACGGCGCGGCTGCCAGCTGCCGAGCGGGTCCACAGGATTCGAGCCGACCGCTGGATCGGCTACCCGAAAGCCGTCGAGGCTGTCGGGCGGTTGGAAACGCTGCTCGGGTGGCCACGGAAGCAACGCATGCCCAACCTGCTGCTGGTGGGGCCGACGAACAACGGCAAGTCCATGATCATCGAGAGATTCCGTCGACAGCACCTGCCCACGACTGAGTTGGATCGGGAACACATCCCGGTGCTGTGCGTTCAGATGCCCTCGGAGCCGTCCCCGTTGCGGTTCTATACAGCAATCCTCGCAGCCCTCGGCGCGCCGCTACGGCCGCGCCCTCGTGTGATCGAGCTCGAGCGCCTCGCACTCTCCCTACTGCGCGAGGTCGGTGTGCAGATGCTGGTGATCGATGAGCTGCACAATGTGCTTGCTGGACGTGGTGACGTCCGTCGAGAGTTCTTGAACCTCTTGCGATTCCTTGGCAACGAGCTGCGCATCCCGCTCGTGGGAGTCGGCACCCGTGAGGCATACCTGGCGATACGCTCGGACGACCAACTGGAGAATCGGTTCGAGCCGTTCGTGCTGCCTGTCTGGAAGGCAGGCGAGGACGCCCGGTCGCTGTTGGCCAGCTTCGCGGCGGCCTTCCCATTGCGGCGGCCCTCCCGCATCGAGACCGACGACATGACGCAGTACTTGCTCGCCCGCAGTGAAGGAACGATCGGTGAGCTTGCGCACCTGCTGACCGCGGCCGCGGGCCCGGGGGCGGGCCGCCAGGGCGGGGCGGAGCCGAGAAAACCCCCGGCGCGGCCGCGAGGCGCCAACGGTTGGCCCCC
>JAKDKP010000018.1 GCA_030453285.1 Propionibacteriales bacterium | reverse complement strand
TTCGCGGTCTTCTTGGCGGGGGCCTTCTTGGTGACCGCCTTCTTGGCGGGGGCCTTCTTGGCGGCTGCCTTGACCGGGGCCTTCTTCGCGACCGCCTTCTTGGCCGAAGCCTTCTTCGCGACCGCCTTCTTGGCCGGAGCCTTCTTGGTCACCGTCTTCTTGGCAGCGGCACCTCGGGTCGCTCCGCCACGGCCCCGCAGGGGGACACCGGCATCGGCGAGCGCCTTGTGAATCGACCCGTACGAACGACCCGATCCTTCCTGGATGGAGCGAATGCTCTCGCCGGCGCGATAGCGCTTGGCGTACTCCTTGGACAGCTTGTCGCGATCGGTCCCGGTGATCCGGGAACCCTTGGACACTTCCTTCGCCACGGTTGCCTCCTGACGTCGGTCATCACCCACGAAACGGTCCGTGGGTGAACTGACCGGACCATCCGGCCAGACCACAGTTGTCACCATGATCACCGTGATGAAGATCAATTGGCAACTCTTCGGCGCAGGAAATGATCTCGCCGTCGCCGCAGACCGAGGTGATCGGACCAAGATCAGCCCTCGTCCGACGCCGAACTGATCATGCCAAGGAGATCAGTTCCCCGTAGTCGGGAGACCAGAGATCCTCGACGCCGTCGGGCAGTACGAGCACCCGATCGGGGTTCAGCGCTTCGACCGCACCCTCATCGTGAGTGACCAAAACCACCGCCCCTGCGTACGTGCGAATGGCGGCCAACACCTCTTGTCGAGAGGCCGGATCGAGGTTGTTGGTGGGCTCATCGAGCAGCAGGACGTTCGCGCTGGAGACGACCAGCATGGCCAGGGCCAGACGGGTCTTCTCGCCGCCGGAGAGCACCTTGGCCGGTTTGGCCACGTCGTCACCGGTGAACAGGAAGGAGCCGAGCACCTTGCGCACCTCGGTGTCGTTGAGATTCGGTGAGGCCGACTTCATGTTGTCCAGCACACTGCGGTCCACCTCGAGGGTGTCATGCTCCTGCGCGTAATAGCCGATCTTGAGCCCGTGCCCCGGCACGACCTCGCCGTTGTCGGGCCTCTCGACGCCAGCAAGGATGCGCAGCAGAGTGGTCTTGCCTGCACCATTCAACCCCAGCACCACCACCTGACTACCGCGATCAATGGCCAGATCGACTCCGGTGAACACCTCGAGCGACCCGTACATCTTGGACAGGTTGTTGGCCGTCAAGGGTGTCTTTCCGCAGGGTGCCGGCTCCGGGAACCTGATCTTGGCCACCTTGTCCTGGACACGCTCGCCCTCGATGCCGGCCATCAGCTTCTCGGCCCGACGTGCCATGTTCTGCGCCGCAACGGCCTTGGTCGCCTTGGCACCCATCTTGGCTGCCTGGGTGAAGAGTTGATCAGCCTTCCGCTCGGCATTCAGCCGCTCCCGGCGGCGACGCTTCTCGTCGGTCTCCCGCTGCAGCAGGTAGCGCTTCCAGTTCATGGCATAGACGTCCATCGCGGCACGGTTCGCGTCGAGATGGAACACCTTGTTGACCGTCGCCTCCAGCAGTCCGGTGTCGTGACTGATCATGATCAGACCGCCGTTGTGTCCCTGAAGGAAGCCACGCAGCCAGTTGATCGAGTCCGCATCGAGGTGGTTGGTCGGCTCGTCCAACAGCAGCGTTTCCGCCCCGGAGAACAGGATGCGGGACAGCTCCACTCGTCGCCGTTGCCCGCCCGACAGGGTCCGCAACGGTTGCCCGAGCACACGTTCGGGCAGTCCCAGATTGCTGGCGATGCGGGCCGCCTCGGCCTCGGCGGCATACCCGCCGCCGGCGGCAAGCTCGGCCTCGGCCCGCGTGTACGACGACATCGCACGCTCTCGTACGGACTCATCGGCCGAACCCATCTCTTCCTCGGCCCGCCGTAGTCGCCGCAAGGTGGCATCCAGGCCACGGGCGGACAGGATGCGGTCCCGGGCCAGCACCTCCAGATCGCCGGTACGCGGATCCTGTGGCAGGTAGCCGACATCACCGTTCGAGTTCACCGAACCGGCGGCCGGAAGCCCGCCACCGGCGAGGATCTTGGTGAGGGTGGTCTTGCCGGCGCCGTTGCGTCCGACGAGGCCGATCTTGTCACCGGCGGCGATCTGGAAGCTCACCTGCTCCAACAGCAGGCGTGCACCAACCCGGACCTCGAGATCCTTGGCCACCAGCATGATCGAGTCCCCATTCCGGACGTACGCAGGCCCTCGTCCGAGAGTGCGGCGGGGCAGAAGAACAAACCCCTCCAGTGTCCTCGCCCGCTCCGGCTGGACCAAATCACTTCTCGCCCACGCCTCCCGCACCAGCGCGCGGTCAGCAAGGACTCAACCAATCCCCACGACAGTCAAGCAGCAAGGACAACCGCAGGCCCATCATGGTTGAGCAGCGAGGAACGAGCGTCCGTCGAAACCTCGCCCCTTGCAATGGAAGACTCCCACCATGCGGCTGTACCTGTCCTCCTTCCGCCTCGGCGACCATCCCGACGCCTTGCGCACACTGGCCCCGCCGCCGGGACCGGTACTGGTGATCGCCAACGCGATTGACGCTGTCCCGCCCACGGCGCGCGCCGAGCGGGTGGCAGATGAGCTCGACCGGATGGCCGGTCTCGGGTACCAGGTCGCCGAACTGGATCTGCGTGATCATCTCGACGACCGCTCCGGGCTGGCTGATCGGCTGGCGACGGCGGCCCTGCTGTGGGTACGGGGCGGGAATGTGTTCGTCCTCCGGCACGTGCTGGCGATCTCGGGTGCCGACCAGTTGATCATCGACGGCCTGGCGACCGATGCGTTCGCCTACGGCGGCTACAGCGCCGGCCCGTGTGTGCTGGGCCCACATCTGCGAGAGCTCGACGCCTGCGACGACACAGACGAGCTGCGCCGAACGTACGCCGTCGAGCCTCGTTTCGACGGACTCGGCGTGCTGGACCGTGCCGTGGTCCCGCACCTGGACTCCGAGGATCACTTCGAGACCGAGGTACTCACACGTGTTGCGGCCCGGCATGATGCCGCCGGCGAGCCCTACTTGGGTCTGCGGGACGGCGATGTGTGGCTGGTGGCGGGCGCATCCGCCCGTGGGCGACTCCTGCCGCGACGCGACCGCTGATCCCGGCCGGCAGCCGAACGGGACAGCCTCGCCCACTGTTGTGCCGACAGGTCGCGCGGTAGGGCGCCCGGTGCCACCTCCGCCCGTCGCAACCAGTCCGTGATCACCGGCGGCGGTTGCCGGATCGTCTTGCCGAGGATCTCGCCGACGCCTCTCCCGCGGCCGGTGAACACCTGCTGCACCAGACGGTGGGGGTTCCGTCGATCAGCCCACGCCAGAAGGGGTGATCGTCGTCGGCCGATGGTGAGCACCCCGCCGTCGACGGCGGGTCGGGGCCGGAAGGCGGCGGCCGGTACGCGTTCGACGAGGGTGAAGTCGAACCACGGCCACCACTGGGCGGTCAGCATGGTCGCCCCGCCAACCGCGGCCCGCTTGCGGGCCACCTCCCACTGGACGATCAGCACGGCGTCGGTCCATCCCGGCGCGGACAGCAGGCGCCGCAGGATGGGGGTGGTCAGTCCGAACGGCAGGTTGCCCACCACCACGTGGGGACGGGCCGAGAACCGATGATCAAGAACGTCGCCAACCCGGACGGTGGTGGTGGGGGAAACGCGTCGGGTCAGGTCAGCCGCCCGTTCGGGGTCGACCTCGAGACAGTCCAACCGACGTCCGAGGCGTTCCAGGGCGAGGGTGAGGGCGCCGCCGCCGGGTCCGATCTCGAGGATCGGTCCGTTGGTGGCGGCAACGGAGGTGCAGACGGTGGAGATGGTGTGGCGATCGATGAGGAAGTTCTGTCCTCGATCGTGTCGTCGATCAATGGGTTGACGCATGGGGTGCTCCTGCCGCAAGGGTGGCCGAAGCCGGGCAGCACAGGGCCGCGCCGGCGCTGGAAGGCGGGGCGGCGAAGCGGGAGGTCGGTCAGACGATCCGTCGCCGCGGGGCGCGGCGGACCCGGATCACAGCGATGCCGGCAGCACACACGGCGACAGAACACATGGCGGTCATCGTAGGCGAGGCCGTCGATGCCCTCAACGGGTTTTGATCTCGTGCGACCAGTCCATGGGCGGGCTCGATTGCCGCTTCGGCCGCGATGGCATCGACCATCCCTGCGAGGTGGCGTCCAGCAGGGTGGCCAGCTCACCGATGGCCGCCGTGGTTCTCCGCGACAGGTTCTTGGCGTTGATCCGATCCGCAGCGGCGAGGGCGTGGTCCCGCCGGAGACGGACCACCCCGCGCACCCCCGGGGCCGCTTGCAGCGCGGTGATCATCTGTCGACCGAGTCGCCGTGTGCCGAACACGTCGGCGAGCACGATCACGACCCGCTGGTCCCCCGTACCGCTGCCGCGATCAGCCACTTCGTCGACCTCACGGCCCGCTGACCTCCGCAACTCGGCCAGGGCCAGGTCACACCCCAGGGGGGTGGCCGCGCTGACCAGGACGGCGTGGCTGGTCTGATTGCTGAGTTGCGTGAGCGCCGTTGCCGCGTGGCCACCGAGGTCGTGCACGCGGAGTCGTTGATCAAGGTCACCGGCCGTCGGCGGCAGCCGCTCGGCCAGCGAACCCGCGGTGCGGTCGATCGGGATCGGCGGGTGCCCGGACTTGGCCAGGTGGGCGAAGAGCAGGGCCGCCACGGTCGTGGTCCCGACACCGCCGGCCGTACCCGCCACCAGGAAGCGATGCAGACGCGCGGGTGCGGTCGGCTCGTCACCCGAGCGGGGCATCACTGGTCATCCTCGGTGATCAACTCGGCCCCTGCATTGCTGGCCAGGGCCCGTACGAGCTGGGCTCCTTGGGCACCGGCAGATCCCCAGGGTGCCGACGCTTCGGTCCACCAGACACCCCCGTCGCCGCAGTCGCCGGCATGCTGAGCAGGCGGTGTCTCCAGCCAACGGGACACCTCGATCGTCAGTACTCCAGTGTCGCCGGCGTCCAGCAGTTGGACCGCCCAGCCGCCGAACAGGGTTCGCAGCCCCAGCCTCGGGTTGGCCGCCCCTGCCACCGCGGCGACCGCTTCGACGCCAATCGGCTTGGTTGAGATGAGCGCGAATTCACGTGGCATGGTGTCCTCCGGATCTCTCGTTCTGCACGGCTACCCCTTCTCCTTGCCAAGGTCGGCTCCGGTCTCGGCAACCTGGACGACGTGTGGCTTGCCGCCACGTCGGAGCAATCGGCCGCGTCCCGGCACCATGGGCTCGGCGTAGACGCCCGGGACCACCTGTCCCTCGGACCGTTCGCCCGACATCAGGAACACGCTGCCTCCGGTATCTCGCAGGGTCGACAGGCCGTGCCCGAACATCGCTCGATCGATGCCGGCCACCGGCCGACTGATGACCACGTGCAGGCGCAGATCCCGTGCGGACGCCAGGAACGGCAGCAGAGGCTCAAGTGGGTCGATGGTGCTGGCGTCGAGAATGTCGTAGTCGTCGGCGACCACCACGATGCGAGGTCCGCGAGCCAATGCTTGGCGCGACTCCGGTGTGGGTCGGCCGTCCCCACTGGCGGCGTTGGCCGAGTCGACGCGTTCGGACAACTCGGTGGCGATCGCCGACGACAGGCCGTGAGCCAACCCGGCGGTGGTCGCGTGCCCACCGAGATAGTCATCGGGCACCTCGGCAGCCACTTGTCCGCGCAGGTCCATCACCGCGATCACCAACTCCTCGGCGGTGTGTCGTTCCACCAGTCCACGGATGACGGTGCGCAGCAGGGTCGTCTTGCCCGATCCCTGGTCACCGATCACCATCAGGTGCTGGTCGGTGGTGCGCAGATCGAGCAACGCGGGCTCCATGGTGTCTTGGCGGAGTCCGTACGGCACGGCATCAGGCTCGGTCAAGGCGTCGGGCAGGTCGTTGGGATCCAGGTGAGTGGGCAGCAGGCGGATGGGCTCGGCAGCCACGGCTCCCTTCCAGCTCGCGGCCGACTGTTCGGCGAGATACTCCACGGCCGCACCAAGACCAGCCTCTCCGGTGTCGGCCAGGACCGGCAGGGCGATCTGGGCAAAGCGCTCGTCATCGGTGATCACTCGCCCGGGTTGATCAAGCTTCAGCACGGCGTTCAGCTTGCGCCCGATCGTGGAGTCGAGCGGGTCGTTGAGACGCAGCTCGAATCGCGTGCCGATCATGGGCTGGTGCACGATGCGCAGTTCATTCCAGCGGGTCATCGCCAGCACCAGATGGATCCCGTAGCTGCCGCCGCGCTGCAACAGGTCCATCAAAGACTCCTCCAACTCCTCGAAGTCGTCGCGCAACACCGAGAGGCCGTCCACCAGCAGCACGACCTCGGCCGCCACCAGTTCGGGGATCCGCCCGGCGGCATGTTCAGCGCGCAACATCGCCGGTGACTCGATCCCGCGATCCCGGAACACCGCTTCCCTGATGGCGAGCATCCCGTTCAGTTCCTCGACCAGTCGATGGAGCCGGTCGGGGTGGGCACGCGTGGCAATGCCGCCCACGTGCGGAAACCCCTCGATCCGCCGCAGTCCGGCGCCAGTGAGGTCCATGCCGTAGATGCTGACCTCGCGCGGCGTCCGGCTGAGCGCCAAGGACGTGACCACCGTCCGCAGGAACGTGGTTCTGCCCGTACCGGGAGCTCCGATGATGGCGTGGTGTCCGCCGGCTCGGCCAAGATCAAGCAGCCAGGGTTGCTGACGCTGGCGGGCGGGATCGTCCAGCAGCCCCAGCGGCACCACCAGCCCGTTCGAGCTCGACTCGTCGGGGTCACCGATCACCCGGGACAAGGTCAACCGGTCCGGCAGCGGCGGCAGCCAGATGGGCGGGACGGTCCGGTCGGCTGCTCCGGTCCGCAATCGTTCGACGCACTCGACGACCAACGGCCGCCCGACCATCGGGGCGGTGAGCTCGGTTTCGGTCTCGTCATCGTCGCCCTCCCCGCCGGTGGACTGCCGCAGGGTGTTGTAGGTGGGTAGCAGCAGCGGCTCGGCAGGCCCATGGTTCTCATCGATCTCGGCGCTGTCGGGTTCGTCCACCGGACCGGACACGAATCCGGAGCGGAAGCGGCGATAGACCGAGGTGTCGACCTTGAGATACCCGTACCCGGGGATCGCCGGCAGGTGAAACGCGTCGGGGGTGTCCAGCACGACGCTGCTCTCGGCGGCCGAGAACGTCCGCAGGCCGATGCGATACGACAGGTAGGTGTCCAGGCCCCGCAGCTTTCCGGACTCGATGCGCTGACTGGACAGCAGCAGGTGGACGCCGATCGACCGGCCGATGCGCCCGATCTGGATCAGCAGGTCGATGAAGTCGGGTTCGGCGGTCAGCAGCTCGCCGAACTCGTCGATCACCACGAACAGGTGCGGCATCGGCGGCAGCGGCTGGCCGCCGGTCCTCCCGCGTTCGGCTCGGAGTTCGCGGTAGTGGCTGATCGACACCGAACCGGCTGCCCGGAGTTGTTCCTGGCGTCGGATCACCTCGCCGGAGATGCTGGCCCGGGCCCGTTCGATCAACTGTGCCTCGTCGGCCAGATTGTCCATGATGCCGGCGACGTGCGGCAAGCCTGTGAACGGATCGAACGTCGCACCACCCTTGTAGTCGACCAGGATCATGCTGAGGTCCTCGGGCGAGTGCGAGAGGGCCAGTGCCAGCACCAGCGTGCGAAGCATCTCGCTCTTTCCCGACCCGGTCGCGCCGATGCAGATGCCGTGCGGCCCCATTCCCAGCGCGGCCGACTCCTTGAGATCGAGCAGGATCGGGGCCCCGTAGTCGTCCAGCCCGATCGGTACGCGCAGGAAGTCGCGGGGGGAACGGGGACGCCACAACCCTGCTCCGACATGACCGAGTTCCTCGATCCCGAGCAGATCAGTGATCGGGATGCTGCGAGCAGAATCGGCACGTTCGGCCTGGGTCAACTGCAGTCGCAACGGGGCCAACGTACGCGCCACGGTGTCGAACAGGTCCGCCGACGGTTGATCGATCGAGGCGGTCCGGGTCGGCGTGGGCCGCTGCTCCTCCCCGATCAGGCGTTTGTCGGTGATGGTGGCCAGGCCGTCGGCAACCGTCACCCGTACGGTGACGTCGGGGGGCTCGTGCATCCGATCACTCAACAGGTGGACGACGGTCACGCCAAGCTCATCGGGGCGCAGATCGGCGTCGGGAATCGGGAGCGGGTTGGCCTGCCGACCATGATCGTCGCAGAAGATCATCAACGGACAGACCGGCAAGGTCTCCTTGATCACGTCACGTCGGGCTGCGGCCGCCAGTTGTGCACGATCGGTCAACTCGGCACCCAGCACGCTGCCCAGATCGGTCATGGTCGGACCGACTCGACGGGCGCGGACACCGGCATCGCGCAGCTTGTCATCGACAACGTGGGGCAGCAGGTCGAGCCCTCTCCAGTCATCGGCGGTGTCGGGCCCGTACGTCGCGGCCAGCATCAGATCGTCGGGAGCGTGCAACGCCGCGAGCTGCATGATCATCGAGCGGGCAACCGGAAGCACGTCCTCGCGCGCGCCGATCACCGCCACCGAGCCGGCACCCTTGAGCCGTGCCGCCACCGGCACACCCAGCACCTGCCCGTAGTGCTGGGTCAGCGCTTCGGCCTCGGCCAGCATGATCGGATCGTACGGCTGGACCGGGCTCTCCTCGGGCGGGACGGTGAGCCCGAACCAGGCCACGTCGCCCAGGCCGACCCGGACCCGGCCGAAATCTGGATCCGTACGTCGTCGTTCCCACAGCCGTCCGGGATCGCGGATCACCTCCGGCAGGGCACCGGGGTCGGGGTCCAGGGTCGCGGTCCGTTCGCGTACCTCGCGGGTGCGAGTGCGCATCTTCATCCGGAACTTCTCCAGGTAGTCCAGATAGAATTCGCGTTGCACGCGACGGGTTCGAACAGCTTGGCCACGGTGGCTGAAGGCGAACGCCACGCCGGCAACCAGAGCGACCACGAGCATCACCCCGCCAGCGAGCATGAACAGCGGGTTGGCCCCTCGCATCACCACGATCATCACC
The DNA here is from genome assembly GCA_030453285.1 of Propionibacteriales bacterium. Lineage (GTDB taxonomy): Bacteria > Actinomycetota > Actinomycetes > Propionibacteriales > Propionibacteriaceae > Carbonicoccus. Next base: position 2,563 of record JAKDKP010000018.1, on the reverse strand, counting down.
ACGGCCGACAGGCCACCGGCTGCGGGCAGCATCATGTGCAGGGCCTGCCCGCCGACATGATCATCGGTGAGGGTCGGTGGGGCGGCCAGCCGCTCCGGCTCCGGCTCGGTGAGCGGCTCGGTGATCCGGGTCGGTCGGTGGACGAGTCGACGCGTCATGACCAGTTCTCCTCGGGTCGGCTCGTGTCGGCAGCGACGCGACCGGCAGCAGCGTGCCCGGGGGCGCCGCTGCGGCCGGCCTCATCGACAAGAGCGGCGCACAGGTCGAGCAATGCTCTGCGCGTTGGGTGCGACAGCCGCCGCTGCGAGTGCTGGATGGCTCCACCGAAGGCCGGGTCGTACGGGATTCGGTGCAGTCGGTCGACCGGCAGATTCCCGACGTCCAGGGCGAACCGGCTTGCGGTGCGGCCACCATCCACCAGCACCAGAACCATGCGCGGAGATGCGCTGTCGGCACCTATCGACGCCACGGCACGTACGGCATCGATGGCCTGCTTCCGGTCGGCTCGTCCGACGACGATCAACACGTGCCCGGTGCTCGCGACGTGACCCAGATCCTCGAACGGTGGCCGGACTCCCCAGTCGGTCAGCACCAGGTCGGAGAACCGGGCGATGGGGGCGACCTCCTCGGTCCACCGTGCCACAGGTGCCGAAAGGCGGCTCGGTACGACGCCGGTGAGGAGAGGGTCAGCAAGATCAACAAGGCGCGCGTTTCGTCCCAACCGTGGCAATCCTCGCAGCGCGTCGGCCGAGGTCCGTGCCGTACGGCGAGTCTGGGCATCGGCCTTCGCCTGTTCAGCGGGGCCCGACTGGGAATCACCTTCGGCCCGTCCAATCCCCAGCAGTCGGCCGAGTCCGCAGGATCCGCCGGCTGCGTCGACGGCCAGGATCGGGCCGGATCGGCGTGCGTCGAGCATGAGCAGTGCCGAGACAAGGACCGAACTCAGACCCGACCCTCCGGCGAGGGAAACGAAGCCGACCCTTCGACTCAGGGGCAGGGCCGTACCGATGCGATCGTCCACTGCCGTCAGGTCGTCGACGGCGGCCGTGGTGCTGCCCAGCAGCATCCGCAGGGTCGTACCGGTGGCAGCGCGCAGGGTCGTCATCAGAACATCTCCAGCAGGTCGGCGAAGACCCCGAAGGCACCCAGCACCAATGTGGGCAGGGCGACCATCATGATCGCCTCAACCACGTTGCCCCACCGGCGCAGCCGCGCCTGTTGGTGCTTGGCCAGCGTGAGACCGACCCCGGCACCGAGCACGAGCACCACCACCAGGAAGGTCAACGCGCCGACGACGGGCAGCGGCCCGAGCGTGGGGAGGTACGTGATGGCAGCGCAGACCACCGCGACGAGAGCGACCGCCAGCAAGGGGATCCGTTGGATCACCAGCGGGAAGGCTCGAGCCCGCAGCGTGCTCAACACCGTGAGGCTGACCGCGGCCCAGACCAGCCACGTCTCGGTGGTGGTTATCAACACGGCCACTCCCCCGATCAGGGAGGGTGCCACGGCGAACACCGCCCAGCCGAGGGACGCGTAGGCGCCGTTGACCGTCTGGAGTGTTCGTGGTCGGCCACTGGGCTTGCCCGCCACCACCTCGTCGTCGAGCCCGGTGAGTCCCGACGTGGCCAGCGCGAACCAGGGCAGGAAGCCGCAGACCAACTGAGCCAGCGCTGCGCCGACGAGAACGGCCAGCGGCGCACGCATCCCCGACAGGACCAGCATCAGCGGCAGAGCTGCCAACACTGCCCCCAGCAGACCAGCCGGAGCCGCAGCCCGCTTCCCGAGCCCGAATCCGAAACCCACCGCCAGGACCACCCAGCAGACGACAAGCGTGATGGCGGTGGTGCCGAGCCTCCCCAACGGACCCGGACCGAGCTGAACGATCGCCGGAGCCAAGGCCTGGACACTCGCCGCCCCCGCTCCGAGGGCGGCGGCGGTTCCGGCAACGGCGAGCCAGGGACGGCGGAGGCCACCGCCGGCGACGGCGACGCCCAGTGACCCAAGGATGATCATGGCCGCGATGGCGACCGACGGCGAGCCGATCCACGTCGCAAGGAAGGTGAGCACGCCAACGCCCACGGCCGCAAGGATGCGTGCCACGGGTGTGGACCAGCGGCCGGAGCGGTCGTCGAACGAGTCGCCCACCACGTCGGTCACGTCGGCGACCTCGGGTGGCGGCGGTGCCTCGTCGGCGCGCACGAGGCGGAGGCTCTCCCCGTCGCGGATCTGCTGTTGATCAGCCGACAAGCCGGAAGAGATCTGCTCCCCGGTGGTCCGGACGAGGGTGAGGGGCCGAGACGCCGGCCCGGACGGTTCCTCCAGCAACTCCAGCACGCGCGGCAACAGAGCGCCGAACGGTTCGTCGTCGGGGACGACCAATTCGGCACGGCGGACACTGCCGAGCACGCTGATCCGGGTGAACTCAGTCATCTGACATCCGCCCCGGGCGTGACGTTGATCCCTGCTCGGGTGATCATGGCGCCTCCCGTACGACGAGGTCGTCAACGGCGAGATCGACCGCCGACCCGTCAGCGGGCCGACACTGCGGACGCCGACCGACCCG
>JAKDKP010000514.1 GCA_030453285.1 Propionibacteriales bacterium | reverse complement strand
TCAGCGGACCTCCCAAGTAGTAGGTGCTTCCATCCCTCGACAGGGTGACGGCATTGTCACCATCGACATTGAACAGGCATGCATCACTGGTGCAGGAGATATCGAGATCAACAGAACCGCTTCTCACGGCCGCAGAGTCGTCGGACTGCGCGGTACTACATGCATCGGCTGGGTAGGCCGAACTTAGTGTTCGCTCTGAGAAGCGTCGGCCCGGTTTGAGTGTATTGACTACGTAGGGCCGTGTGTAAAGCGTCTGCCCCGAAGGGAAAGCTCGAACCGTGAGGGACCCTTCACGACACCAGCCACCGTCGCTCTCAGTGGTGGGACTCTTCATCATTGATGCTGCCAAAACGGTGTCCAGGACGTCACGCCAATCGATCGGCCCCACTCCTCGGTAGCCTGCGTCCCGCAGACGCTGATAGACGGTCTGCCATTGCGATTCATGACGAGACGCCATATTATAGAAGCCATACTGAGGAGTTTTATTGCGCCCACAGTAGAGATAGTTGCTCACACCGAGTCTTCCTTCAAAGAAGGCTGTCCAGTTCGTTTCTCGGTATGTCTTGATGACATTGAACTCCTGTGCATCAGACCCTGCGCCCGCCATGCAGTCGTCCATGCTGACTCGCTCCGCCGGACTGAGGGCTGATGCAGGGGACATCGGAAGAAGACCGCTGGCAATGACCATGATCATGGACACCACCAGACCCACCCGTGCCGAACCGAATCGACCGTTCGTGGACTGACGTGACATGTCAACCTCCACCTCGAGTTCTGCCGAAAGCTACCATACCGGCACGCTGTCCGAATAGGGTCATGGACGGTGTCCGGGAGGATTGGGGACCTTCGGGTTGTGACCCCTGCGATCACCTCGCTGAAACGGCCACCCGTCGGGTCATGCTCAAGCAGAATGGCGGGCCAGGTTCGGCCGAGGCTTGCCAAGTCCGCAGTGCTCGAAGGTGACACAGAGCGATCTCGAGGTCTGTTGTTCGTGGACCTCGGCGTCGATGCGAACCATTGCCGCTCGGTATCACTGCGAGATTCGGTCGATGGTTGGCCGACGAACGCCCCGAAAGTCGGTCGCCATGGTCGATCTGCTGCCACCACTTCCGGCATCTCGACCAAGTCCACCCTTTTCGCGAGCCCGTATGGATTGGTGCCCTCGGCCAGACGGTTCAGCCGACGGGACGGATCAAACCCTCCTGGGCAACGGCGGCGCCGAGGACACCGTCCTGGAACAGTCGACCGGTGGACAGCCCGAGGGCGTGCGCGGCCGAGGGGGAGATCTGGTCGTACAGGATCCATTCATCGGCCCGGATCGGCCGATGGAACCACATCGCGTGGTCCAGCGAGGCGGCCTGCAGTTTCGGCGACCCGATCACCACCCCGTGCGGGACGGTGCTGACGCCGAGCAGGGTGAGATCGGACAAATAGGCCAGTACGGCCCGGTGCAAGGTCGCATCGTCCGGCAATGAACCGGCGGTCCGCACCCAGACGCGGGCGCGGGCGGGATGATGCGGATCGTCCAATCCCCCACCGGGTCGGGAGTCGCCTGCGTACCGCACCTCCAGGGCGCCCCACTCCTGGCTCCAGGCCTTGGCCGATCGGCCCGCGGCGCCGCCCAGCACCTCCCCCAGCGTCGGACACTGCTCGGGCAGTGGCACCGGGCTCGGCACAGGGTCGGCGTGCTCGAAACCGTGCTCGGCACGGTGGTACGAGGTCGTCATGTAGAAGATGGTCTTGCCGTGCTGCCGCGCCTCGACCCGGCGTGCGGAGAACGAGCCGCCATCCCGGATGCTCTGCACGTCATAGATGATCGGTGCATCAGTCCGCCCCGGCAACAGGAAGTAGGCATGCAACGAGTGCGGTGAGCGGTCGCTTGCCACCGTCCGCCCGGACGCCAACAGTGCCTGGCTGAGCACCTGCCCACCGAAGGCACGCTGCAGTGCTGTCTCGGGTTGCCGGCCACGGAACAGACCGACCTCCAGTTCCTCGAGGTCGAGCAGGGTGATCAACTCGTCGAGCGAACGGGGCACAGCGGACTCCTGACGGTGTGGTGGCTCGGGCGCATCGGACCGGGTGCGAGGCTCACAACCCGGTCTCGGGCGGATCGTTCTTGTCGCGCTCGGCGAGGAAGCGCTCGAACTCCGCCCCGATCTCGTCGGCGCTCGGCAAGGCCGGGCCGCCCCGCTGGGTCCACGCGTCGTATTGCTCCTCCAGGCCCTGGACGACGCGCTGCACTTCTTCGGAGTCGGCGGTCTCCCGCTCGATCTCCTCGATGGTGGCCGCCAACGCCGCATCGAGGGCGTCGGTGGGCAACGCAAGACCGGAGACGTCATTGACCGCCGACATCACCTTGATCGCCGCCGGGGTGTAGCTGGCCGCGGTCAGGTAGTGCGGCACGTGGGCGGCGAAGCCGTGCGCCGACCGGTCCCGGCGACCCAACCGGAATTCGAGCACCGCGGCGAAGCTGGCCGGCATCTCGACCCGGTCGATCCAGTTGTGCGTCGAGGTGAGCCGTTCGGGATCGGTGCCGTGCTCTGTCAGCGCGATCGGACGGGTGTGCGGCACGGCCATCGGAATCCCCTGGGCAGAGACCACCATCCGTACGGCAAACGTGTCGACCAGGTCCTCGAGGGCAGCCAACATCAGCTCCCAGCGCATATCGGGCTCGGGGCCCTCCAGCACCAGGAACACCTCACCGTGCGCATCGGTCACCTTGTGCAGCAGGACGTGCACCTCGGTGAGCTCGGTGTAGCGGTTGGTGTCGAACACGATCATCGGGCGCCGGCTCCGGTAGTCGTGCAG
>JAKDKP010000513.1 GCA_030453285.1 Propionibacteriales bacterium | reverse complement strand
GGAGATCCTCGGCAGCGTTGACGGCAAGGAAGTGGTCCTGCAGGAGGCAACGGTCACCGTCAAGAACTGCATCACCATCGTCGAGGTCAAGCAGCGGTACTGCGCGGGTCCCGACGGTGGCAGCATCGACTGGACGTTGCGCAACGACGGCAAGGAAGAGGTCTACATCCTGGCCAAGACCGGCGACCGCGACCTGTTGACGACGCTGCTGGCTCCCGGTGCCGAGACAGGCATGTTGGCCGTCGCCCTGCCGGCCGGCGACTACCCCGTCACGTTCACGGTCGAGAACCAGGAAGGGAGACGCGTTCTCGGGACCCGTACGGTCACCGTCTCCGAATGCCCGGTCGTCGTGGCCAAGGCCACGATCACACGCGATGACTGCTTCAGCGGCAAGGCCACCTTCGACAACAGCGGCTCCAACGTTGCGGTGACCTATCGGGTCTGGGACGGCCAGAAGAAGATCGCCGAGACCAAGGTCGGCGCCGGCAAGTCCGGCACCGCGAAGTACACGTTCACCGGCCGCCAGTTGAAGGTGACGGCCGTGGACGACGGCAATGATCTCACGGTGGTCTCCCAGGACTTCGCCGAAGCGTGCGAGGCACTGGCCAAGCCGATCAAGGTCAAGGCCGAGTGCGGTCACGTGACGTTCACCAGCCCGGCGGGGAACGGTCCGGTCACCGTGGAGTACGGCACCCGTGACCGGCGGAGCCCCGATGGCCGGTTCAGCCTGACCGGTGGAAAGGCCAAGACGGTCGACACCCAGCGCAGCGAGATCGACTGGGTGGCCTACACCACCGTTGACGGCAAGACGGTCACGCAGCAGATCCAGGACGACCTGCCCGTCAAGGATTGCGTGGCACCCACGCCGTCGCCGTCGTCGGAACCGTCTGCAGACCCGACGTCGATCGAGATTCCGCTGCCGCCGGCCGAGGTGCCGGACGCACCGGAGCTGGCCGACACCGGTTCCTCGACCTCGATGCTCAACGTGCTGCTGGGTGCCGGTCTGTTGGTGGCTGGTGCCGGAGCGATCGCCCTAGGGCGTCGCCGTCGCTGATCAACCGAACACCTGAGAGCGGGGCCGTCGTGCGACGGCCCCGTTCGTCGTGTCTGATCATGATCAGCTGATCCACCTGCGGAACAAGGCATCGATGGATGCCCGCTGGTCTGCCGTGGCCTCGGTTGACGGCGGGGGCTCGGCTCCGGCTCGGCTGAACTCCTCGTGCAGGAATTCCATGATCACCTCCGGTGCGGCCTCGGTGCCGAGCTCACGGGTGACCGCCTTGCGTGCCACCAGATCGACCACCGACGTACGGAGTTCGGCCGACACGTCGGATTCGGCCAGCAGGCTCGGCAGATCCATCGGCGGCAGCCCTGCATGGCGCGCCATCCAGTGCAGCGAGAACGCCGGCCGCAGCGCATAGAACAGCTTCTTCAGTGGCACCTCCCGAGACGTCAGGTACGACAGGTGGCGTGCCCCGAGATGGGCATGGTGGCTGCGCACGCGATCAAGCGGCACCACCGTTCGGGCGAGGGCGAGCACCTCGTCGCGGAAGGCCGCGTCCCCGTCGTACACGATCGGGGAGTGGAGCCACTCGACCACGGTGGCGTTGCCCGCGACCAGCAACGTCAACGCCTTGGACAGGTCCCATCCGTTCACGTCGAACACCTTGTCCAATGGGGTTTCCAGCACGTCGCGGCGGGGCCACAACGACAGCCGTGCCTCGACCGTCCGGGCGTAGAAGAAGCGACAGTCGTAGTCGCTGTCTGGAGACGGAAACCCCCAGGCGCGGCTGCCGCTCTCGACCGCCCACAGGATCCGGACGTCCTCGGCCCGGGCGAGATCGGCCAGTCGGCGATCGATGGCGGACACCACGGTCGGGTCCATGGAATCGGGGATGCTGCGCATGACATCGAGGGTAGGTCCGATCGGGCGTCGGCAGGTCGGCGTTGGCGGGCGGAGTGACCCAGCAGAGTGACAGTGACCCCCAGAGTCCATGAGAATGGTCGCCATGTCTGACCAGTACCCGTCGTCTGACCAGTATCCGGTGAGCAATGGGCCCCGGCGCCGACCCGCGGGTTCGGCGACCCCGTACGGGCAGGCTCCTGGCCCGCAAGCCGACGACTACACCCATGTGATGCCGGCCGTGCAGCAATCCGCTGGGCAGCCGCCGTACGCCCACCGCGTCGACAGTGCCGCGCCGTGGGGTGGGCAGCAGCCATCTGCGGCACCGCCACCGGTGCAGGAGCAGACTCAGCCGTTCCAGGGACAGCCTGCGTCAGATCACGTGCCGTACGCCCAAGGTCCTGGGTCCGGGCCGGTGCCCCAGCAGTCGGCCGAAAGGTTCTTCGGCGCCGGTCAGCCTCCGACCCAGCAGGATCAGGCGCCGAACCAACCGTCGGGTGGTGCCGCACCGTACGGTGACCCGCAGCCGTCGCCGCACGGTGTCGGCTACACCGCGCAGGTCCCGCCGCCGAGCCCGCGCGCGGGGCGGGGTGACAGCAACCCGCTGGCCGCGCTGCTGGATGTCGGATTCCATCGGTACGCCACTCCGGGCCTGGTCAAGATCGTCTACATCCTGGCCGTGGTCGTCGCGGTGCTGTGCTGGCTCGGTGGCGGGATCTCCATCATCGTCACCGGGGTACAACTCAACGATCTGGACGACGGACTCGGCACTCCCGTGGTGGTACTCGGTGTGTTCGCGCTGGTGCTGGGCTGGATCCCGGCACTGCTGGTCGTCGCCCTCACCCGGATCGTGCTCGAGTTCTCGGCCGCGACCGTACGCACCAACACCGCCGTCGGAGAGATCGCCGACCGC
>JAKDKP010000512.1 GCA_030453285.1 Propionibacteriales bacterium | reverse complement strand
GTGGAAGCCGAGGTGGCGGTACAGGGTGGCGGCGGTGAGGTTGGTGTGATCGACGGCCAGCTGCAGTCGTGCGATCCCCCGTACGGTCAACGCGGCAGACAGCTGCTCGAGCATGGTGGTGGCCAGTCCGCGTCCCCGGTGGTCCGGATCGACCCACACGCAGTTCAGGCCGGCCCACCGTCGGGCCACGCCGACCCGGGACACGCCAACCGCTGTCCCGTCCCGGTCCAGCACCATCGCGAACAGTTGGCTGGGCGAGCCGAGCAGGACCCGGTGTGCGACGGCGGGCAACCCGCCCGAGCCACGGTCGTAGGCCTCAATCCATCGGTCCCAGCCGCTCTCGGGGCGACGGTGTGCCGCGCTGTCGAAGATCACCACCTCGTGGTGGTCAGCAGCCAGTTCGGCGACGTCGATCGCCATCACCGAGTCTCGAGCCCTCGTACGCCAGCCGCGGCTGTCCAACTCCTCAGCAAGCCCCGGCACCGGCAGGCAGTCGTGTTCGACGATGCAGCCCGTGAGCTGGCGGTCCCGATAGAACGCGGCAGTCCGCTCGACGAGTTCGCCGATCGGGACCTCGCTGGGAGCGGCGAGGGCAGAGTTGCAGCGCTTGGTCCAGCCCTCTGCGCCCCTCAGGCGCCAGCCCCCGCAGTTGAACTCCTCGGTGGCGGGCCACGTCTGCTGCCAGTCAAGAACGTCGGCCAGGCTCGGTGCCCCAACGGTCACGAAGGATCCTCGGGTCCACCGATCATGGAGAGGAACGCATCGGCCAGCTGCTGCCCACCCGCGGGATCGCGAGAAATCACCAGGATCGAGTCGTCACCGGCGATGGTCCCCAGCACGTCTGCGCGACCGACCCGGTCGATGGCCGAGGCGAAGTACTGGGCGGCACCGGGCGGGGTCCGGAGCACCACCAGATTGGCCGATGCCTCGGCGGAGACGAGCACTTCGGTCGCCAGTCTCGCCAGCCGGGACTCGAAGTGGGCGAACTCCCCCGACTGCGCCGTACGATCGCCGCCCTCACCCGGGACCGCATAGACCAGATGGCCCTCCACCGAGCGGATCCGTACTGCACCGATGTCGACCAGGTCACGAGAGAGCGTGCCCTGGGTGACCCTCACCCCCACCTCAGCGAGCACGCCGATCAGTTCGGTCTGCGACCGGATCGTTTGCCGCATGATCACCTCGGTGATCAGTCCTTGGCGCGCCGCCTTGCTCTCCGGTGCGCGCTGAGGTTCTCCCTTGCGTCGCTCGACCATGATCAGCCCTCCCGGTTCAGCAACCAGTGCAGCAGCGCCTTCTGGGCGTGCCGTCGATTTTCCGCCTCGTCCCACACCACCGACCGAGGCCCGTCGAGGACGCTGGCGTCGATCTCCTTGCCGCGATAGGCGGGCAGACAGTGCAGCACGATGGCCTCGGGGTCGGCCACCTGGACCAGCGCCTCAGACAACCGGTGCCCGGTGAACACCTGGTGGCGCAGCTCCTCGTCGGCATCCCCCATCGACACCCAGGTATCGGTGGCCAGCACGTGGGCGCCGGTGGCGGCCTCGACCGGATCGTCGATCAGTGTCGCCGAGCCGCCGGTTTCGACGCCTCGCTGCCTGGCACGGACCAGCACGGTGGGGTCGGGTCGGTAGTCGTCGGGGGAGCTGATCCGGACGTGCATCCCGGCGGTCACCCCGGCCAACAGGTAGGAGTGCGCCATGTTGTTGGCGCCATCCCCCAGATAGGTGAGCGTCCGTCCGGCCGGATCGCCGAGGCGTTCGGTGATGGTGAGCAAATCGGCCAGCAATTGGCAGGGATGAAAGTCGTCGGTGAGCCCGTTGACCACCGGCACCGCCGAGGCCTCGGCCATCTCGACCAACCCGGACTGGGCGCCGGTCCGCCACACGATGGCAGCCACCTGGCGATCGAGGATGCGGGCGGTGTCGGCGACCGACTCACCACGACCGAGCTGCGAACCACTGCTGTCGATGATCATCGGATGTCCGCCCAGTTCGGCGATGCCGGCCTCGAAGGAGATGCGGGTCCGGGTGGATGGCTTGTCGAACAGCACCGCAACGCTCCGGGGGCCAGCCAGCGTCCGGTGGCCGTACGGGTCGACCTTCAGCTCTGCTGCCAGGGCCAGGACCTCCGCCTGCTCGCTCTGAGTCAGGTCGTCGTCAACCAGAAGGTGGCGAGTCATGCCGAGTCTCCTGCCGAACCGGCGGGGGCGGCCGCATCCAGTAGACCGGACAGGGCCGCGGTGAAGGTCGCCAAGTGTTCGGTGGTGGTGATCAGCGGTGGTGCCAGCCGCAGCACGTTCGGTCGGGGCGCGTTGATCACGAACCCCGCATCCAGGGCCAGGTCGGAGACCGCGGCGGCACGCTCATCGGTCAGCTCGATGCCGAGCAGGAAGCCCTTGCCGCGAACCTCGGCAATGACCGGGTGCCCGAGGTCGCGGATCTGTTGGGTGAAGGCGTCACCGGTGGCGGTGACGTGCTCGAGCAGTCCGTCCCGGCTGATCGCGGTCAGCACCGCCAGACCAGCCATGGCGGCAACCGGGTTGCCCCCGAACGTTGTGCCGTGGGCGCCGGGCTGCAACAGGTCGGCAGCGCGCCCCGTGGCCAGGCAGGCGCCAATCGGGAACCCGTTCCCCAGACCCTTGGCCACGGTCACGATGTCGGCGACGATCCCCTCACCGCCGGGACGATGCGCCAGCCAGTCACCGGTGCGGCCGATACCGGTCTGGACCTCGTCGATCCAGAGCAGCGCGCCATGGGCCCGGGTGATCTCCCGCGCACCGGCCAGATAGTCCGCCGGTGGCACGATGACCCCGT
>JAKDKP010000511.1 GCA_030453285.1 Propionibacteriales bacterium | reverse complement strand
GCTGCGCCAACCGCACATCGTCTCGGTGACCTTGTGGTCAAGGGGACTGCGAAAGCATAGCCGAGACTGACCCGATCGGAAAACTGGCGCGGCCGTGTCGCCAGGACGGTAGGCCAATCTCAGGTCGGGTCGATGTCGGCTGCCGACCTCTCGGCGAACACCTTCGCGATCTTCTTGGTGCGCTCTCCGGGGGCCTCGAAGGTCAGGTCGTCCCAGCGGGTGACCCCTTGGACATCGCGCAGCGAGGAGGTGATGAATACCTCGTCGGCGCGCTGGGCCTGCTCGAGGGTGATGTCGCGTTCGTCGATCTCGTCACACCACTTCAACAGCAGCGCACGGGTGATTCCATCCAGCGGGCCGGCCTTGAGTGGGGGAGTGATGACGTCGTCACCGATCACCAGGAAGATGTTGGTGCCGGTTCCTTCGCACAGATAACCATCGGAGTTGATGAAGATGCCTTCGGCGGCCTTGTTCGCATCGGCGAAGGCCAGTGCGCGGACGTTCTCACCGTAGGAGGTGGTCTTCACCCCGGTCATCGCGCCGTGCACATTGCGGGTCCAGGGAGTCGTGACGATCTCGCAGGTGGACGCCGGTCGGTCGTAGGCTTCCGCGGCGACGACGACCAGGGCGGGGCCGAAGGCAGCGCCGGAGCCGAGGGGACCGCGGCCGCCGGTGTAGGTGATCCGGATCTTGCCGTCGGCCCAGCTGCGGTCAGCCACCACAGCGTCGATGCCGGAGCGAATGGTGTCGAAGTCCGGGGCGGGCAGGCCCAGCGCACTGGCCGAACGGGCCAGTCGATCCAGGTGCCGGGTGGTGGCGAAGACTCCGGCCTCGGTGACCTTCATGGCCTCGAAAACCCCATCGCCAACGACCAGGCCGTGGTCGACGGCCGAGACCTGCGCTTGAGCGGCGTCGTCATAGACGTGGCCGTTGATCCAGACCCGTAGGCCCTCGTTCTGCTGGCCGGAGCCGGGTACGGCTGCTCCGGAGTCGGCCGGGCCGGCGGTGTTCTGATCATCATGCGTGGTGGTCATGAGCCCCATCTTGTCACCGAGGGCCAGCCTGCTGCCAGTGGCGTCCTCTCCACAGATGCCGGGAGAGATGGTGGTGGCGACACGGTTTCGGTGATTTGTTTTACAGGCTCGGGCTGGGCTATTGTTCCTAAGCGCTGGAAACGCCGAGGATCTCGGTGCGCCAGACATGCGGACGTGGCTCAGTGGTAGAGCATCACCTTGCCAAGGTGAGGGTCGCGGGTTCGAATCCCGTCGTCCGCTCGGAGAGTGGGTCTCCACCTGCGGGAGGTTCCCTCACCCATGGTGGAGTGGCCGAGAGGCGAGGCAACGGACTGCAAATCCGTGTACACGGGTTCAAATCCCGTCTCCACCTCGGGCGGTTGGCGCAGTTGGTAGCGCGCTTCCCTGACACGGAAGAGGTCATCAGTTCAAATCTGGTACCGCCCACCAGTAGGAACGGGGCCTTGGCTGGGAAACTTGCCAGGGCCCGTGCCATTCCCGACCGGCGATGAACGCTGGCTGGCTCTCAGTCAGATGGCGCGGGTGATCAATCCAAGGATCGCGCGGCCGTCGTCGTGCCCTCGATCAGGGTGCCGGCGATGCTGTGCTGGTTCGGCTCGACCGGCGCGGCAATGCTGTCAACAATCCGGGCAACGGCCGCCTTCGCGAGCTCCTCGACCGGCAGGCGGACCGTGGTCAGGCCAAGCAGGTCGACGCCAGGCATCAAGCCATCGCAGCCGCTGATCGACAGTGCCTCGGGCACCGCAACGCGCCTGGCGTGTGCCGCGCGCAGAGCCGTCAGCTGACGAGCATCCGTCGGGCACATCAGTGCGGTGATCTCTGCCCTCTCTGCAAGATCAACTGCTGCCTCGACGCCATCTGTGGCCGCCGATACCTCAAAGATGCGTGGCCTCAGCCCCCGGGTCACAAGATCATCGATCATGACCTGTCCCCGCACCCACTCCGGATAGGAGACTCGCGCATCGGTTCTTAGCACCGCGATATCGCGATGCCCCAGAGATACCAAATGCTCGGTTAACAGCCGCGCATGCGCCGGTTCGTCATAGGAGATCGCGTCAACCTCGGAGTCTGGTTCGGGCCGGCCGGTACGCAGCACCGGGATCTCTCCGAGGAACGGCCTCAGCTGTTCACCCGAGATGTCGCCCGTGGCGACCATCAGCCCGGCCACCCTGAACCCCAGCAGCCGCCGCAGGCCCGCCAGCTGGTTATGACCTTGATCATCGGCCGAGACGGTGACCGTCACCACTTCGAACTGACGCCGCTGCGCCTCCAACTGCACAGACGAGAGCAAGGCCGAATACGCCGGATTCCGTGAGTCCCGCAACAGCATGCCCAACATGTCGTTGTGCCGCGAGGCCAGGCGCACGGCATGCGCATTCGGCACGTAGCCCAGTGCGTTGGCCGCATGCAGGATCCGCTCTCGGGTCTGGGCCGAGATCCGTCCACGACCGTGCATCGCCCGGGACACCGTCGCCCGGGACAACCCGAGATATGCAGCGACATCGGCCTCGGTCACCCGCAATCGGGCCGATCCGTCGCTGCTCATCTTGGCACCCTACCGGCTCGGCGGTTCGGCGAACCCAGCGACGCCCGGACGCCCCATTGGCCCGACTCTGTCACACCCGCCACTCCTGCCATCATCCACACTATTCACACCACTGAGCGTGGGTCCTCATGAAGGCGTTCCAACCTGCGATGACGTGCCAGCCCAACCAGTGATGGCAGAGAGAACGCCAAGATGTTCGTTGCAAGATCACCGAGAGCGGTCGGAGGAATCCACTGGATTCTTGTCATC
>JAKDKP010000510.1 GCA_030453285.1 Propionibacteriales bacterium | reverse complement strand
GGCACATGACGGCGGCGTGCCGATTCTCGGATCGGTGGTGGTGGCCCTGTCACACTCGCCCACCGACTGGCATCGGGTCGTCCTAGGCTGAACGCGTGCCCACCCTGTTGCTGCTCCGCCATGCGACCGCCGTCGCCTTCGCCCCCGGACGCTCCGACTCCGAACGCCCGCTGACCGACCACGGACATGCCCAGGCGGTCGCCGTCGGCGATTTGCTGGCCACAACCCACGTCGACCGGGTGCTGTGTTCCCCCGCCGTACGGACCCGACAGACCGCCGACGGTCTCGCCCTGGCTTGCGAGATCGAACTGGCCCCGGCCCTACACAATGCCGGGGCCGACACGATCCTGGCGTTGATCAGCGAGGTGGACGAGACCGTCGGCACGCTGCTCGTGGTGGGACATGCCCCGGGCATCCCCGCCCTGGCGCAGGAGCTTGCCGGTCCTGATTCGGCTTCGTCCGCCCTCGCCGCCATCCGTCGCGGCTATCCACCGGCGACGCTGGTCCGGATCGAGGTCGACGGCACCTGGGCCGATCCCCGCGCCACCCGTCTCGTCGGCGCCACGCTGCATCCCTGAAGGGCTTCTCGAGCCAGAAGTCCGCCGTGGCCAGGCTTCGACGGACACTCGGCCGCAGCCGGCCTCCTTGCTCAGCTACCGACGGCCGCCTCGCTCGGCCAACGAGCATCAGGACGGTTAGGGTGGGGACATGTACGGGAATGACTTCGGTCCCTCCGCCAATGAGGGCGAGGATGTCCGGCCGATCGATGATGCAGCCGCTCAGGTGCGGTTCGACGCGCTGCTGGCCGACGACGAACGGATCGAGCCGCGCGACTGGATGCCGGCCGGCTACCGCAAGACACTGATCCGGCAGATCGCCCAGCATGCACACTCCGAGATCATCGGCATGCAGCCCGAGGGCAATTGGATCACCCGGGCCCCGAGTCTGCGCCGCAAGGCGATCCTGCTGGCCAAGGTGCAGGACGAGGCGGGGCACGGGCTCTATCTCTACAGCGCGGCCGAAACCCTGGGCGCCGAGCGCGACGAGCTGACCGAGATGTTGATCACCGGCCGACAACGATACTCCTCGATCTTCAACTATCCGGCCGTCACCTGGGCCGACGTCGGTGCGATCGGCTGGCTCGTCGACGGTGCCGCGATCGTCAACCAGGTTCCGATCTGTCGGTGCTCGTACGGACCGTACGCTCGGGCCATGATCAGGATCTGCAAGGAGGAGAGTTTCCACCAACGACAGGGATTCGAGTTGCTCCTCACCTTGTCCCGCGGCACCGATCACCAACGAACGATGCTGCAGGACGCGGTGGATCGGTGGTGGTGGCCGAGCTTGATGATGTTCGGCCCACCAGACGACGCCTCCCCCAATACGGCCCAATCCATGGCGTGGGGCATCAAGCGGCACACCAACGACGAGCTGCGGCAACGGTTCGTCGACATGACGGTCCCCCAGGCCGACGTGCTCGGCGTGAGCCTGCCTGATCCTGATCTTGAACTGGTCGACGACCACTGGCGCCACGGCCCGATCGACTGGGACGAGTTCAACGCCGTTCTGCGCGGAGAGGGTGCGTGCAACCGGCAGCGGATCGAGCACCGCACCACAGCACACACCGACGGAGCGTGGGTCCGCGACGCCGCCGCCGCCTATGCCGAGAAGCATCAGCGGGCGGCCGCATGAGCACGAGTTGGCCACTGTGGGAGGTGTTCATCCGGCCGCGCCGCGGGCTCTCCCACACCCACGTCGGATCGGTGCACGCCCCCGACGCCGCGTTCGCCGTACGCAACGCCCGCGACCTGTACACCCGCCGCAATGAGGGCGTCAGCATCTGGGTCGTGCCGTCGGCGCAGATCACCGCCAGCAGCCCCGACGAGCGCGACGAGTTCTTCGATCCGGCCGCCGACAAGGTCTACCGACACCCCACCTTCTATGAGTTGCCCGAGGAGGTGCGTCACCTGTGAATCGGTTCGCGCTGGTCCTCGGCCTCGCCGATGACGCCCTGATCGCCGCCCAACGCCTTGCCGAGTGGGTCGCCAATGCCCCCGAACTCGAGGAGGACGTCGCACTGGCCAACATCGCCCTGGACACCCTGGGTCGGGCCCGCGTGCTGCTCGCCCACGCAGGCGAGATCGAGGGCGCCGGACGCAACGAGGATGATCTGGCGATGCTCCGTGATGAACGCGAGTTCACCAATGTGCAGCTGGCAGAGCTGGAGAACGGACACTTCGGTACGACGATCGCCCGGCTCTGGCTGTATTCGACCTGGCAGCTCACCTGGTGGGAGGCGCTCACGTCCAGCACCGACGAGACTCTCGCCGCGGTCGCACAGAAGTCGATCAAAGAACTGCGCTATCACGTTGATCATGGCGAACGCTGGGTCCGCCGCCTCGGCGACGGCACGGAAGTGTCGCACGAGCGCATGCAGGACGGACTCGATCGGGTCTGGCCCCATGTCGCCGAACTCTTCACCAACTGGGTGGGCACCGACCTCATCGAGCAAGGGGTCACCGTCGCACCCGCCACGCTTGAGGCCCGGTGCCGCGAACGATGGGCGCACGTGATCAACGAAGCCACCCTCTCCACACCGCAGGTGCCGACGGTCCCCGGCGGCGGGCGGCGCGGCATCCACACCGAGTCGATGGGGTATCTGCTGGCCGAGATGCAGCACATGGCCCGCAGCCACCCGGGGGCGACGTGGTGATCATGGCCGAATGCACCGCCACAGAGTCTGCGCCCACAGATTCCACGCTCGCCGAACGGGCCCGAGCCCTCGCGGCGGCCGTGACCGATCCCGAGATCCCAGTGATCACCATCGCCG
>JAKDKP010000017.1 GCA_030453285.1 Propionibacteriales bacterium | reverse complement strand
AGATACAACCTGACGGCGGTCCTGGACTGATGAAGGCCCTCACCAAACTTGGCCACGTTGGCCGGCAGCAGGGCAACCTTGTCCGACAGCGGGAGGGCAATGTCGGTGGCTCCGACGACCTCGTTGCCGAGTTGGGCGAGGGCCTGGCCGAGCTGGACGCCAAACATGCTGGCGCCGGTGGACCTGATCATCGGGCCGACCATTTCCTGCAGGCCGGGCATGCCGGGATCCTCCTCGCCTCCCCGTTGGGCCAGCGAGTTCTCCATCGCGTCGGCGATCTTGCTGGCCACCGGGGTGACCAGCCGCTTCCACACCTCGAGGGTGTTCTCGATCCACTCGGCACGGGCCCAGGCCTGCGGCTGCCCGCCGGCCCGCGGGAAGGTGGTCGCGTCGTCCAGCCATACCTCGGCAATGGTGACGGCCTCTCGTACGGCCTCGCGCTGAGCCTCGGTAGGGGTGGGGTCCGGGCCCAGACCGGCCGAGGTCTTGCGGGCGGTGTCCTTGGCCAGCTCCCAGTTCACGCCGCCCTCCGGTGCGGCGCCGGTCTGCCCACCGAACATCGCGCCGAGTCCGCCGAGTCCGGCACCGGGGGTGCCACCACCCTGTGGATCGAGTCCCATCGTGGCCAGCATCTCCTGGACTTGCTTCATCAGCTCCCCGAGATCCTGACCGCCGGCGCCCTGACCGGGGCCGGTGAGCCCACCGAACTGCGCCATCAGTTCCTCGAACGACTTGTCGCCGCCCGTGCCTGAGGAGCCCGTGCCTGAGGAGCCCGTGCCTGAGGAGCCCTGACCCGAGGGATCCTGGTTGTCGCCCGCGCCGGACTCGCCCCCTGGTTCTCGGGGGGTGCCCTCGGAATCGTCGTGGCCAGATGGTGGGACCTGCGACATCAATACTCCTGTCGATGGGGTACGCGGTGACCACCCAGACGACGAGCGGGACCAAAGTTGCGTGGACCCCATTCAACCTCACCCGGGCAACTCGCCCAAGTGCTCAGCTACTCGGATCGGTAGGCGTTCTCGCCGGGCGAACAGGCCGCACCCGGCACAGGGCCACCTCGGTCCGCGGCCCGCGGTTCGCGGCCCGCACCGGACGCCGGGGTTCGGCGCGGTGCATAGGATCGGTTCATGGCTACCGAGGTCCCGCGGGTGCGGCTGGCGCGGATCAGCGCGGCACCGTTGAGTGTCGACGCGACCCTCGATGCGGTACGGGATCCGCGCGTCGGCGGGGTGGCGGTGTTCATCGGACTGGTCCGCAACCACGATGACGGGCGCCCGGTGGCTTCTCTCGACTACACCGCACATCCCAGCGCCGAGGCGCGACTGGCCGACTGCCTGACCGAGGTCGCGGCCCAACATGCGGTGGTGGCGGTCGCGGGTGCGCACCGGGTCGGGCCGCTGACCGTCGGAGACATCGCGGTGGTCGTGGCGGCTGGCGCTCCTCATCGCGCCGAGGCGTTCGCCTGCTGCCGTGACCTGATCGACCGGCTCAAGGCCGAGGTGCCGATCTGGAAGGAGCAGTCCTTCACCGACGGGGCCGTGGACTGGGTAGGCCTGTGAAGCGACGGCTGCCGCGTACGGTCTGGGTCACCGAACAGACCTGGGTCTCGGTCGCCTCGGCGCTCACCTTCCTCGGCTGTGTGCTGGCCCTGGCGCTTGTCCCGTCCCCGTACGTGGTGCGCGGCCCCGGTGGCACCCACGACACCCTCGGGCTCGGCGACAAGGGGCAACCGGCGGTCAACGTCACCGGGGTGCCGACCTATCCAACGACGGGCCGACTTGACCTGACCACGATCTCCACGACACGCGTCGATGCCCGGGTCAACCTGATCCAGGCCCTGCTGGCCCACGCCCTTCCCGGTCGCGACACCCTCGATCACGCCATCGCCTATCCGCAGAACACCACGCAGGAGCAGACCGACCAGGAGAACGCCGAGCTGATGGCCGACTCCCAGATCGAGGCAGTGGTGGCGGCCCTGCGCGCGGCGGGCCAGCCCGTGACCGAACGTCCAGTGGTGCAACGTGTGGTGGTCGGCACCTCGGCGCAGGGACAGGTGCGGCCGGGCGATCTGGTGGTCGCCGTCGGCGAACAGCCGGTACGAACTCCGGACGACTTCGCGGCTGCGACCGCCGAGGTGGCGAGCTCCGACACCGTCACCTTCACCGTCCTGCGGCAACGCGCCCAACAGACTGTCCAGGTGACCGCCCGGGCCGGTACCAACCCGGCCGATCGCCTCGGTCTGCAGGTGGGACAGGGGTACGAGGTGGCGGCCGAGGTCAGCTATGCGATTCCGCCAGCGATCGGTGGGCCGAGCGCAGGACTGGTGTTCTCGTTGGCCATCTACGACAAGATCACCCCCGGCGAGCTGGTCGCTGGTCGCCATGTCGCCGGCACCGGCACGATCGATGCGGCCGGGCGGGTCGGGCCGATCGGCGGGATCGATGAGAAGATCGCTGCGGCACAGTCCGCCGGGGCCAGGGTGTTCCTGGTGCCGGCGCCCAACTGCGCCGACCTGGTGGGAGTGCGGACCTCGATGCGGCTGGTGCGCGTCGCCGAGCTCGACCAGGCCGTACGAGCGCTGCAGGATCTGGACGATGACACGAAGCTGGAGAGCTGTTGATCATGGAAGACAAGGAGTCCGCCGTCAGCGGCGAATCGAGCACGGGCCGGGACGTTCCGCAGGAGTTGTCCGAGGGCGAGGCGGCCCTGGTCGCGGCCCTGATGGAACTCGAACGGCACGTCGGCTCCGATGGTTGGGACCAGCCGATTCGGCTGTTCGCGCTCGCCCACACCACCGACCTGGTCCGCGCCGAGCCGGCCTTGGCCGAACAGCTCGGGCTGTCCGCCGACGGGCCTGATGGGGCCCTCACTCCGATCGAGCAGGACCACTTCGCTCCCGATGCCGATCTGGCCGAGGCACTGGCGCGGATCGAGTGGCCGCCGACGGTGTACGGGTGTGCGGTGGTGACCGAGCGCACCTTCATCCCGTCCGACGCCGAGATCGACCTGCCCACCGACGAGGTGGCGGCTGCCCAGTACGTCCAGGCCCATCCGCGCCGTGAGGACATTCGGGTGGTGGTGGGCGTCGATCGGGCCGGACATCGCCACGGACTGGCCCGATTGGTGTCACAACCCGATGAACTTCTGGCTGGCGCCGAACTGGTGCCCGGCCTGGCCGAGGCACTGGCGCATACCCTTGCCTGACATCCCTCACGACCCCAGGAGTGATTCAGCCGTGAGACGCCGTAACGCCCTCGCCCCCTTCGCCGCCATCGTCGCGCTGTTGGTCATCGCCTTCGTGATCTTCACCAATGTGTGGACCGATCGCTTGTGGTACATCTCCTTCGGGTTCGGTGAGGTGTTCTCCACCATGCTGTGGACGCGGTTGGCCCTGTTCGTCGGATTCGCTGTGCTGATGGCGGTGGTGATCGTCGGCAACCTGCTCATTGCTCGACGGCTGCGTCCTCGTACGGCCGCACGGGCCAGCGGGTCGGAGCTGTTGGATCGCTACCGATCAACCCTGGACAAGCGATTCGTTCCCGTCGTGGTCGTGGTGGGGGCGATTCTCGGGTTGTTCGCCGGCGGCGCTGGTGCCGGTCAGGTGATGACCTATCAGGCGTGGCAGAACTCCACGCCCTTCGGGCAGGTCGATCCGCAGTTCGGGTTGGACATCAGCTTCTTCGTCTTCGAGTACCCGTGGTGGCGTTTCCTGCTCTCGTTCGCCTTCTCGGCGCTCCTTCTGGCCGCTGCGGCGTCGGCCATCGTGCATCTGATGAGCGGCGCCCTGCGCCTCACCGAGACCGGTCGGGGGCGACGTCAGTTCGCCAGCCCGGCCGCTCAGGCGCACCTGTCGATCCTGCTGGGTCTGGCGCTGCTGGTGAAGGGAGTCGACTACTGGATGGATCAGTACGGTCTGGCCCTGAAGGACTCCGCCCTGCTCACCGGTATGACGTACACCTCATCGAACGCGTCGCTGAACGCGCTGCGGGTGCTGGCGGCGATCGCTGTGCTGTGTGCGGTGATGTTCTTCGCCAACGCCGTGGTGCGGCGCTGGGCGGTACCGCTGGTCGGGCTGGTGCTGATGGTGCTGTCGGGGCTGATCCTGCAGGTCGCCTACCCGGGCGTGATGCAGGGGATCAGCGTCAACCCCGACGAGCCGCAGAAGGAAAAGCCGTTCATCGAGCGCAACATCGCTGCGACGCGGGCGGCGTACGGGGTGGAGGGCACCGAGGTGACCAGCTACTCGGCTGAGACCGATGTGAGTGCTGGACAGTTGCGTGCCGACGCGGAAGCCCTGCCGGGCATTCGGCTGATGGATCCGTCGGTGATCAGTCCGGCGTACGAGCAGAGCCAGCAGGTGCGCGGCTACTACTCCTTCCCCGAGTTGCTGGACGT
This sequence comes from Propionibacteriales bacterium, assembly GCA_030453285.1. Lineage (GTDB taxonomy): Bacteria > Actinomycetota > Actinomycetes > Propionibacteriales > Propionibacteriaceae > Carbonicoccus. The sequence continues at coordinate 7,263 of JAKDKP010000017.1, read as the reverse complement.
GGACCGCTACACGATCGACGGTGAGGAGACCGACGCGGTCGTCGCGGTCCGGGAAATGGATCTGACCGGGCTGGATCAGCCGTCGTGGAACAACCTGCGCACCGTCTACACCCACGGCTACGGGCTGGTGGCCGCGTACGGCAACCGCAAGGGACCCGGCGGTGAGCCGGAATGGATTGTCAAGGACATCCCGCCGACGGGCAAGCTGGCCGAGCACGAGCCGCGGATCTACTTCGGTGAGTTGCAGAACAGCTACTCGATCGTCGGCGCTCCGACCGGCACTCCGCCGACCGAGCTGGACACACCGGGCAGCGAGAACGGTGATGGGCCGAAATACAACACCTACACCGGCAAGGGGGGTGTGCCGATCGGCAACCTGGTCAACAAGGTCGCGTTCGCGGCCAAGTTCGCCGACGTCAACATCCTGCTGTCGGATCGGGTGAACGCCGAATCCAAGATCATCCATGACCGGACACCCAAGCAGAGGGTGGAGGCGGCGGCACCGTGGATGACGGTGGACTCCAATGCCTATCCGGCCGTGGTGGAGGGTCGTATCGTCTGGATCGTGGACGGCTACACCACCTCGAACAGCTATCCCAACAGTCAGCGGGTGTCCCTGCAGGACTCGACCACCGATTCGCAGTCCGAGACCGGGACGGTCGGCATCCAGCAGGACACCAAGATCAACTATGTCCGCAACTCGGTGAAGGCCGTGGTCGACGCGTACGACGGCACGGTGTCGTTGTACGAGTGGGACGAGAAGGATCCGGTCCTCAAGACGTGGCAGAAGGCGTTCCCGGGTACGGTGAAGCCGAAGTCGGAGATCTCGAAAGACCTGCTCAGCCATCTGCGATACCCCAGTGACTTGTTCAAGGTGCAGCGCTCGATCCTGGGCCGCTACCACGTGACCGATCCGAACAACTGGTACTTGAACTCCGACCTGTGGGTGGTGCCGCCGGACCCGGTGGCTGTGAACCGATCCGGCAAGGCTGCCCAGGAGTCGCCGTTCTATCTGTCGATCAAGTGGCCGGGGGATGAGGCGCCGATCTTCTCGCAGACGTCCACCTACGTGCCCAATGGGCGTCAGAATCTCGCCGGCTACCTGGCCGTGAACGCCGATGCCAGTGACCCGAACTATGGCAAATTGCGCATCCTGCGCATGTCGGACTCGTCACAGATCGACGGTCCGGGGCAGACCTTCAATGCGTTGGTGAACGATCGCGCCGTGGCGGAGCGATTGCGGCCGTACCTCAACCAGGGTGCGGCGCAAGCCAGGTATGGCAACCTGTTGACCCTTCCGGTGGGCGGTGGTCTGCTGTACGTCCAGCCGATCTACACCATGCGTGAGGGGACCGACGGGGCGTTCCCAGGGTTGCAGTTCGTGGTGGTGCGCTTTGGTGATCACATCGGTATCGGCAACACACTCCAGGAAGCCCTGGATCAAGTCTTCGCCGGGAACGCCGGTGCTGACACCGGTGAGGACGGAGAGCCCAGTCAGCCCACCGGCAAGGTCGACAATCCGGCCGCCAATCGCGCGCTGCAACAGGCCGAGAAGGCGTTCGCCGACGCCGACGCCGCCCTGAAGTCCGGCGATCTTGCCACCTACCAGGCCAAGCTCAAGGAGGCTCAGAAGCTGGTGGAGGAAGCCCGGCAGGCCATGGGTCAGCGCTGACCCAGTTCCTCCGCCGGGGTCGCTTCGGAGTTTTCCACAGGACTTCTGCGGAGACCATGCCCGCCTTGCTAGCGTGCACTCACCATGATCAACACCCGCGCGACCTTCTCGGGCCGTGATCCCGCCGCTCCTCCGAGGGAGGGCTGAGGATGCCGCCGGGCCGGCGTGCCCTCGGTGGCATTTTCGGGACGATGCTGGATCCCTTGCTGCGCGTGGTGAAGAAGTCCGAGCCTCCGAAGCCACTGACGAATCGTGAGAAGGCGTATCAGGCGGCGCGTGTAGCCAAGCGAACCAAAAATCCGATGGATCGCGTACCGGCAGGAGCCGAACGAAAACCAATGAAGGGGTCAGAGAATATCGCGAGAGGAGTGCAGTTCACGTGGGAAGATGACCTGGGAAAGCATGGCCTGCGTGTCCACGACAGGGACGCGGTCGCACCAAAGGGCACCAACGCAGCTCGCGGACCGATTTACCGAGTGGAGCACTGGCGTCTCTATGAAGATGTAGATGGAAATCTCTACGATCCGCGCCGTCAAATAGATCCTGAGACCGGCGAGTACGATGAAACGTTTGCGAACAAGACACATATACCTTGGCCCGATGACATTCCATTGCCGTACCCTGATGAGGGGAGAATATTGTGAGTTGGCGCGTTGGAGAAGAAGGCGTTGCAGACCAGCTTCGCGGTCTGCTCGGCTCGAACTCCGAGGAACGGGATGATGTCGCCGTTCTGATCGAGGCACAGGCGCAGTACTACGAGTCGCCCGACGGAACCCTGCTCGCTCTGGTGATGGTGGCTCTCATGCATGAAGAGCTGGACAGATCCATCCGGTCCGAACTGATGGCCGCCGTCAATGAGTTGGACAACCTTCCCCGCCTGCCCATTGAGGTGCCTACGTACGCGCTGAGCTTGGATCGGAGTGTGGACTACGTGGATGCCTACTGTGAGGGCATCATCGACATGGCCAATGAGGATCGTCCGGATCGCCCGCCCTTGGGCAGCGTTGTCGTCCTGGAACCGTTGGTCTTCCTTGACGAGGTACGCCAAGCATTTGCAGGAGAGACGGGGAGACCTCCGCTTGGCAATGAGGTCGAGCGCGGCGCCATTGCACTGGCTGCCGAGTTGGGCCGGATTCACCGCGCCTCCCCGGGCCGACCTGGGCCGTAGGGGAGGTTGTGGCCGGGAAGTCGCGGCCACGGGTTCCCCCATCCAGGGGTGCGATCCGACCAGGACAAGGGGCGGTGAGAGGCCAGGGCAAGGAGCATGCCCTGGACGATGGCCTGTTGCTGTGTTGACCGCTGCCCTGTGGTTGAGCGAGGACTACTGGCGGGGCGACCACCCCGATGATGGGGTCGCACAGCTGGCGGTGTGCACCAGCCTTCGAGCCGATCTCGACGAAACGAGCGAGAGCACCGAGGAGCACGAGCATCTGATCCGATCGCTGCGCGGCCTCGCATGATGGGGCTTCAGTCGTTGGTGACGACCTCCACCTCGAAGCCGGCGGCCGTCACGTCGGCCGACAGGGCGTCGGCATCACCCACCAGGACGAGGGTGAGTTCGTTGACGTCGACGATGGAGTTGTACGCGTCGGTCGCCTGTTCCGGGGTGACGGCGAGCACCTTGGTCAGATTCTGATCAAGGTAGTCGTCGGGCAGATCCATCGTCTGCTGCAGCACGGTCTGGTCGACCACGGCGTCGGCAGTGCTGTACTGCAAGGGCGAGACGCCGGCAAAGAAGTTCTTGGCCGCCTGCAGTTCCTCATTGGTGAAGGGGCGCTCGTCCACGCGCAGGATCTCGCGCGCCTCGGTCAGGGCGGCGCCGACCACATCGGTCCGAAACGATCCCTGCACGGTGAAGTAGCCGCCCGAGCGCAGGGGAGTGAAGACCAGATGGACCCCGTACGTGTAGCCCTTCTCCTCGCGCAACTGACCATTCAGACGTGACGTGAATGAACCCCCCATCGGGTACGCGGCCACCCGCAGGGCTGGCCAACGAGGGTCGTACCGATCGACCGACCAACCACCCAGGCGAATGTCGGCCTGCACCGCACCCGGTCGGTCGATGATCACCGCCGTCTGCGGGCCCCCCGTCGTCCGGGGGTGATCAGCCGGGCCTGCGTCACCGGTCCAGTCACCGAACACGGTGTCGATCAAGGCCGTCGGGTCGGTGGCGAAGTCGCCGCCGATCACCAGCGTGCTCCGCAGGGGGCCGAACGAGGATGCGTGGACGTCGCGGACAGCCCGGCCGGTGATGGCGGCCACCGTCTCGTCCTCACCGCCGACCGGACGGCTCGCCCGCAGGGCCGGATCGATGATGCGTCGGCGGTACTCCGTGGTGGCGGTGGCCGCCGAGTTCGCCTTGGCCTGCGCGATGTCCGCGCGGCGCAGGGCCACCTGGCGGCGTACGTCGTCGTCGGTCAGCGCAGGACGTCGTACGGCATCGGCCAGCAGCCCCAGGGCGGCTTCCAGACGGGGAGCTGGCACATCGATCATGACCTGGATGCCATCGGTGCCAACCGCCGTACCCATCGCGGCCCCCTCATTGGCCAACAACTCGCCGAAGCGTTCACCGGCATGAGTCCTGGTTCCTTCGGTGAGGGTCCGGCCGACCATGGAGGTCACTCCCTCCTGCTCGGCGGGCTCGACGTCGGTGCTGTGATCCAGCAACAGGGTCGCCGAGATCACGTGCTGGCCGGGGAGGTGGTGCACCGCGATCTCAAGGCCGTTGTCGAGCCGACTGCGGACCGGGATCGGAAAGCTCCACGGAGTTGGATCGGCCACCACGGGGCGTTCGGGAGTGCTGGTCATCGGTTCTCCTTGCGGTGGATCAGGGTCGCGCGCTGCGGGGTCGTCAGATGGGTGGCGGCCGCTGTTCGTACGGCATCGGCGTCGATGGCGTCGACCGCAGCGATCCGATTGTTGATCACCGAGGGATCACCGTCGAGCATTGCGTGATTGCTCAGCGCATCGGCCCGTGAGTCCACGCTGGCCAAGGATTGCAGCCAGTACCGTTCGAAGGTTGCCTTCGCCCGATTCAGCTCCTCCTCGGTGGGGCCATCGGCGGCGAGGCGGTCCACCTCGGCCAGGTAGGCCTCCTCGACCCTTTCAATGGGCACCCCGTCCCGGGCACGTGCCTGAGCCAGTCCGAAGCTGTTGCCCCCGATCAACGCCATCGTCGATGCGCTGGCCGACTCAGCCAGCTCACCGCGCCGCACCAAGGATTGCTCGACCCGAGAGGTCTGGCCGTGTCCCAGCACCGTCATCGCCAGATCGCATGCGTCGAACTCGACCGTGGCTCGGGCCGGCAGTCGCCAACTGAAGTGGATCGCGTCGGCCGGGACCTCACCGGAGGTCTCCTCGCGGGGAAGGTCACCGATCGGACCGAGAGCCGCAGTGATCAACTTCTCCGGTGCACCACCGGCAGGGATGTGCCCGAAGTACTTTTCGACCGCGGCCAGGCCTGCGTCGATCTCGACCGCACCGACGATCGACAGCACGGCGTTGTCCGGCATGTAGTAGCGGCGATGGAATGCCTGCACGTCGGTCAGTGCGGCAGCGTCAAGATCAGCCATCGACCCGATCGTGGTGTGGCCGTACGGATGGCTGGCGGGAAAGGTGAGAGCAACAAGTCGTTCCATCACATCGCCGTACGGGACGTTGTCGTACCGCTGCCGCTTCTCCTCCTTGACCACCTCACGTTGGGTCTCGAAGTTCTCGGCGGTGACGGCGAGGGTGTGCATCCGGTCAGCCTCGAGCCACAGGGCCAGGTCAAGCCCACCGGCAGGCAACGCCTCGAAATAGTTGGTGCGATCGAACCACGTGGTGGCGTTCACCGAGGCACCGTTGGCCTGCAGCACCTCGATGTGATCACCCGGGGCGACACCGGCCGAGCCCTGGAACATCAGGTGCTCGAACAGGTGGGCGAAGCCGGTCCGGCCCGGCTCCTCGTGACGGGAGCCGACGTCGTACCAGAGGTTCACCGCCACCGTCGGCGTCGCGGGATCGGGGGAGATGATCACCCGCAACCCATTGTCCAGGGTGTGTTCGGAGATCGGGTACGACAACGCTTCGGGCATGCCGTCCACAGTAGCGAGCCAGCCTGGCCGGCAGGCGCGGGCGGGTAGGGTTGCGCCCATGCATGGAGGACTGCTGGGTGGCGCCTGGAAGGCGCTGTTCGTGATCTGTGGTGGCCTGCTCGTCGTCCTGGGCATCAGGAACGGTCAGCCGCTCGATGTCACCGTCGGATGCCTGGCGATCCTGGTGGCGATCCTCTTCACGCAGTCCTTCCGCAGATGGGTCACCAGAATGCAGTCACGCAACCAACCCGAACCGAACTACGACGCGCCGGTGGTGATCTTCTGGCGGCCGGGATGCGGCTACTGCGCACGGTTGAAGCGTGAGCTGGGGGCCGATGGCGCCAAGGCGGAGTGGGCCAACATCTGGGCCCACGACCAGGCGATGACGCTGGTGAAGGCCGCGAACAACGGTGACGAGACCGTGCCGACGGTCAAGATCAACGGCACCTTCCACACCAACCCTGACCCGGTGGAGGTACGGCTGGCGCTGTCGGAGCTGGACAGGACCTGAGGGCCTCGACCCACCCGCCGCTGCCGGTGGGCCGAGACCTGTGAGGCAGCGGCGTCAGCGGACTTGATCAAGCCCGCGGAAGCGGTACTGCATCACGTGATACAGGCTGTTGTCGTTGGTGTTCCACTGGGAGACGGTCAGATGGGTGTCGGCCAGTGTCGAGCCGGGGATGATGTAGCTCCCGTACAACTGAGGGATCTCGGCGATGTTGCTCTCCTTGCCCCAGTCGGCACCACGCAGCAGAGTGATGATCTTGGTCGTGGTGATGTCGGTCGGATGATCAAGAACCTGCGCCTCGACGCTGTAGCCCTCGGGACTGAACCACGTCAGCAGCCACCGATCGCCGAGTTGCCGCAGTGACGCCTCACCAGTGATCCGGTTGATCACCGGCTCGGCCGGATTGCCCCAGCCCCAAGCACCATTGGCATCTCGACCCCACGGTTCGTAGGCATCGGGGTTGGTGATGTCTTCGGGACGGACACGATGCAGGATCGGCGTCGTCACCCGGAGGAACTTCGAGGTGAGGACGTAGACCCAGCCGTCATCGCCGAGATCCCAGGCGGCAAGCTGCCACCGTCCGCCGTACTTGTCGGCCGGGAAACGTGCGCCGGAGTCCTGCCAGGTGTCGCCGTTGTCCTTCGAGGTCCAGATGCCCGACCAGATCACGTTGCCGAAGCCCCGATTGACGACTGCGTGCAGATACATCGTGTCGCCGAGGGTGATCAGATCCGACGGGATGATGGTGGAGATGTTGTTGTTGTCATGCTCGTACGGGATGAGCTGGCGCGCGAACCGGCCGCCGGGGGTGCCGGAGAACCGGACCCCCGCATTGAGGTCGGTGGTCCGGGACCACAGCCCGACCGGTGAACGCCAGTTCTCGCCCCATTCCGGCCCGAACGTGTCGCCGAAGACATAGAACGTACGGCCGTCGGGGCAGCGGCCGGGGATGCCGAGGTCGGTCCAGTGCACGCCGAAGCGGCCGGTGATGCGCGGGCCGGTGAGGT
>JAKDKP010000509.1 GCA_030453285.1 Propionibacteriales bacterium | reverse complement strand
ACCGGATGCCAGCCGGCCACGCAGCAGGTCGGCGGCCTTGCCCGGCAGCTTAATCGGATCGATGGGGTGGGGCATCACACCCTCGGCACGTGACCAGGTGGCCAGCCAGGCGTCCTGAATCCGGCCGACCAGCACCAGCACCGGCGGGCAGTTCACGATCTCGTCCTTGATCTGCCGACACAGCCCGAGCCCCCCGGCCGGTGTCGCCTCCCCGTCGAAGATGCACAGGTCAATCCGCTTCTCATCCAGCACCGCGATCGCGGCCTTCTGGGTGGCACACTCGATCACCTCGACCAGCGGCAGGTCGGCGGCAACCCTGCGTCCCAACGCAGACCGGACGGCATCGCGCACGGTGCGGTCGTTGGAATAGAGCAGGATGGTTGCCTGCTCCTGGGCTGGTGCCTGGTCACTCATCAGCGGTCCTGTTCTGCTTGCAGCAAGATGGAGTTCGGTCTGCGAGGCGTCGACGTCGAATCGGTGGATTCGCCGGGCGACCTACCCGCGACCCGATCATAGCCATTGTCGGCCCGACCGACGCTCAGGCGGCCACCTTCCTCGGCCACCCCCGGTCGGCGACCCAGGCCGCCCGGCCTTCTTGGTCGTGCCACGCCCACGAGCGGGCGGCACCCTCCTACCGTATGCGCGCGAACGAGCCCGAAAAAGGACTCGATCCGAGACCAATGAGCGATGTTTGTCACACTGTGGCCCTGCCCGCGTGACCAAACGGCAAAGACCAGCAATAATGACCGCGTGGCTACATCTTCGAATTCCAGTGACGTCGTGTCAGACATCCCCTCGGATGGCCTGCACCGGATCGCCCCTTCCCGCCTTCGTGGAGTCAAGGGTCGACCAGACACCGTAGCCGTCGGCGTCTTCGTCTGGCTGGCTTCGGAGTTGATGTTCTTCGCCGCACTCTTCGCGGCCTACTTCACCGTTCGGTCGGTCACCAACGCCACCACCAACGGTGCCATGTGGGCCCAGGGTCACGGCATGTTGAACGTGCAATTCGCCCTGGCGAACACCGTCATCTTGGTGCTGTCCTCGGTGACCTGCCAGCTGGGTGTCTCACGTGCCGAGCGTGGCCAAGTCGGCCGAACCGGCGCGTTCTGGAATGTGCCACGGTGGGGTCTGCGCGAGTGGTACATCCTCACCTTCGTACTGGGCGCGGTGTTCATCGGTGGACAGGTCTACGAGTACGCCACCTTGTTCTCCGAGGGCATGACGCTTTCCTCCGATGTGTACGGATCGCTGTTCTTCCTGGCCACCGGATTCCACGGCATTCACGTCACCGGTGGTCTGATCGCCTTCCTGTTCGTGCTGGGGCGCACCTACATGGCGCGCACCTTCACCCACGAGCAGGCCGTCTCGGCGATGGTCATCTCGTACTACTGGCACTTCGTCGACGTGGTCTGGATCATCCTCTTCGGCGTGATCTACTTCTTGGCCTGACGATGCCAACCACCGAACTCGTCGGCGCTCTCGGGCACCGCACACCAGACCACACCGCAGCACACGGCCCGGCACAACAGGCTGAGCAGAACAGCACCAAGGAAGGGACCCCCCAGTGAGATTCCTGTCAGCCAGGAGGCGGCACCGCTTCACCAAGCCCCTCATTCTTCTGTTGGCCCTATTCGTGATCGGAGCCTTCTACACTTCGTTCGCCCCGTCCTCGAAGTCGACGGCCCAGACCGAGACCACCTCCTCGGTCAAGGAAGGCGAGGGCCTCTTCGCCGTGGGTTGCGCCTCGTGTCACGGCCCCAATGCCGCCGGCGGCTCCCAGGGCCCCTCCCTGGTCGGAGTCGGTGCCGCGGCGGTCGATTTCCAGGTGGGTACCGGACGGATGCCGATGGCCAACACCGGCCAGCAGGCTCCCCGTAAGAACACCGAGTACAGCGAGGCCGAGATCAAGGCGCTCAGCGACTACGTCGCCTCCCTCGGTGCCGGCCCGGCGATCCCGTCCAAGGGTGACTACACCCTGCCCGAGCCGAAGAACGCCAAGGAACGCGAAGATCGCGAGAAGGCCGTCGCCCAGGGCGGCGAACTCTTCCGGACCAACTGCTCGGCCTGCCACAACTACGCCGGCCTGGGTGGCGCCCTGCCCGAGGGCAAGTACGCCCCGACCCTGCAAGGGGTCGAGGACAAGCACATCTACGAGGCTCTTCGTACCGGCCCGCAGCAGATGCCGGTGTTCGCCAAGGAGACCCTCAGTGACCAAGAGGTCGCCTCGATCATCGGCTACCTCACCGAACTGCGTGAGCAGCAGTCCCGTGGTGGGCTCAACTTTGGTGGCCTCGGCCCGGTCGGTGAGGGCTTCTGGTTCTGGATCGTCGGCATTGGTGGCCTGATGGTGATCGCCACCTGGATCGCATCGAAGGGAGCGCGCTCGCGATGAGTGAGAACAACCTCCCCGTCTCCGGGAAGGACGACCAGCCGAACAACAGCGGCATCGTGATGGATCGTCCGGTCTCGGACCCCGGAATCGAAGAACACATTCCGCGGCACAGCGACACCGACAAGGCGGCCGGCGATTTCGCCGCCCGCCAGGTGATCACCTGCTTTGCCTTGGCGCCGGTGTTCGCCCTCGCCTTCATCGTTGTCTACTTCGCCGTCCCCAAGGCGTGGACGATTGATCTGGGCACCGTCTTCCACGCCAATGCCCAGCACACCCTGCTCGGACTGACCCTGGGCATCGCCATCATGCTGATCGGTGTCGGCACGGTGCAGTGGGCCCGCGAAATCATGGTCGACACCGAGATCTCCGAGGAACGCCACCCGGCCGCCTCCTCGGAGGAGGATCGACGCGAGGTCCTCGAGGTCTTCGACAAGGGCGCGGCCGAATCCG
>JAKDKP010000508.1 GCA_030453285.1 Propionibacteriales bacterium | reverse complement strand
GCAACGACGCCCCCCTGGTGCACAACTTCCTGAAGTTGTGTGAATCGGTGGCCCACCCGGAAGGAACCACCCCGTGAAGATCGAGCGGATCGAAGCGATCCCCTATGCCATCGCCTACAACCACCCCCTGCGCTTCGCCTCCGGCGAGGTGACGACGGCGGAGCACGTGCTGATCCGCATACACACCGACGAGGGCCTGGTCGGCACCGCCGACGCGCCGCCGCGGCCGTATACCTACGGGGAGACCCAGCAATCGATCCGCACCATCACCGAGGACGTCTTCGCCCCGCAGCTGATCGGCCTGGACCCGTTCGACCGCGAACGCATCCACGAGGTCCTGCGCCGCACGATCCACAACCAGGTCGCCAAGGGGGCCCTGGACATCGCCGTGTGGGACCTCATCGGCCAGGCCACCGGGACCCCGGTGCACAAGCTGCTCGGCGGCTACACCGAATCGATGCGGGTGTCCCACATGCTCGGTTTCAAACCCGCGCAGGAGCTACTCGACGAGGCCCTGCGCGTCGGCGAGCAGTACGGGATCAGCACCTTCAAGCTCAAGGTCGGACGCCGCCCGCTGTCCCTGGACATCGAGGCCTGCCACGTGCTGCGCGCCGGGCTGGGCGAGGACGTCGAGCTCTACCTGGACGCCAACCGCGGCTGGAGCGCCAACGAAGCCCTCGAGGTGCTGCGCCGCACCGAGGGACTGGGCCTGACGATGCTCGAGGAACCCTGCGATGCCAAGGAGGCCATGTCACGACGCCGGCTCGTGGAGAAGTCCCCGATCCCGATCGTCGGCGACGAGTCGGTGCCCACCGCCGGCGACGTCTCCCGCGAACTGCTCGCCGGCGGCTCGAACGCGATCTGCATCAAGACCGCACGCAGCGGCTTCACCGAGGCCACCGAGATCCTGGGGCTGTGCACCGGGCTCGGCGTCGACGTGACGATGGGCAACCAGATCGACACCCAGATCGGCTCGCTGGCCACCGTCACCTTCGGCGCCGCCCACGAGGCCTCCAGTCGCCGGGCCGGGGAACTCTCCAACTTCCTGGACATGTCAGATGACCTGCTCGCCGAGCCGTTGGCCATCACCGACGGGCGCATCCGCGTCCGCGAGGTCCCCGGCGTCGGAGCCGCCATCGACGAGGACCAGCTGACCCGCTACCGCCAGGACTGAGCACGCCACCCGACCCACCGCCGTCGTACACCACCGAACCACCCCCGACAGGAGACACCATGATGTTCCTCGCCCGCATGGACGTGCGCTTTCCCGACCACCTGAGCCCCGAGCAGATCGCCGGATTCCAGGTCCGCGAGAAGGCCTACTCGGCCGGGCTGCAGGAATCGGGGCAGATGGCCGGCATCTGGCGGATCGTCGGCGAGTACGCAAACCACTCGCTGTTCGACGTCGCTTCCAACGACGAGCTGCACGAGGTCCTCAGCGGCTTCCCGATGTACCCCTACATGTCCATCAAGGTCACCCCGCTGGCGAAGCACCCGAATTCGCTGCGATAGAGCGTCACCTGTGATTGATATGCAAATCGTCCGAATTGCGGCGAAACCGGTATTTCCCTTGGCCCAATGCCGGGGTCTAGATTGATCCCCAACAGCAGATCATGACGCCCATCACCATCCCGAGCGGAATCGCCCGGTCGCCGGCGTCCCAGATTGACGAAGGAGTCACCATGCCCGTCGAAACCACGGCAGACGCCAGTGCGGCGAAGTCCGGCAACGCGGCCACCGACCGCTTCCGCGAAGCCGGAAAGGTCGGAAACGCCGAGGTCTCCGTCGAGCGGGTCGACCACCTGGCCGGCAAGCTCATCAAGGCCGCCAACGACATCGTCCTGGCCGAGCGGGTCAGCTACGACGAGTTCAACGCGCTGAAGGCCTGGCTGATCAAGGTCGGCGAGGACGGGGAATGGCCGCTGTTCCTGGACGTGTGGCTCGAGCACTCCGTCGAGGACGTCGCCACCGACCACCGCGAGGGCAACAAGGGCTCGATCGAGGGCCCCTACTACGTTCCGGACGCCCCGGTGCAGGACTCCCCGGCGAAGATCCAGATGCGCGACGACGAGAAGGGCACCCCGCTGCTCTTCCAGGGACAGGTCACCGGCACCGACGGTTCCCCGCTCCCCGGAGCCAAGATCGAACTGTGGCACGCCGACGAGGCGGGGTTCTACTCGCAGTTCGCCCCGGGCCTACCCGAGTGGAACCTGCGCGGTGGATTCATCGCCGACGAGGCGGGCAACTTCCACATCGACACCATGCAGCCGGCCCCCTACCAGATCCCGACGGACGGCGCCTGCGGCCAGCTGATCGCCGCCGCCGGCTGGCACGCCTGGCGTCCGGCCCACCTGCACCTGAAGGTCTCGGCCCCGGGCCACGAACTGCTCACCGCGCAGCTGTACTTCCCGGGCGACCCGCACAACGACGACGACATCGCCACCGCCGTGAAGCCCGAACTGCTGCTGGACCTGCAGCCCGCCGAGTCCGGCGAGGGCCAGCAGGTCACCTATGACTTCGTGTTGGATCCGGTGCAGTAGTAGAACTGCTCCACCACTGACAGGGTCGGCCCGTTCGGGCCGGCCCTGTTGCGCGTCAGGGGTGCCGTGTCCCCTCGTCGGCCAGGACGGCGGCATAGCCTTCACGGTAGGTCGGGTAGGCGAAGGTGAAACCCGTGGAGCGCAGCAGGTCCCCGCGCAGACGCTTGCCGGTGGGTGGCTCAGCGGCCGCCGGGCCGGGCTCGTAGCCGACGCCCAGTTGCCGGGCGAGGAAGGCGAAGACCTCGGTGCTGCCGACCGGCTTCTCGTCGACCCCGAGGTAGGCCGGGGCCGGGTCGGTGACGGAGGTG
>JAKDKP010000507.1 GCA_030453285.1 Propionibacteriales bacterium | reverse complement strand
CGCATTGTCGGACGGACTCGGCCTGGGTGCTGATCAATTGCTGCTCAAGGCCGTGCTCGACGGGTTCGCCGCGATCGCCTTCGCGGCAAGTCTTGGCGCCGGGGTGATGGTGTCCGCGTTCGCCGTGGCGGTCATCCAGGGATTGCTCACCCTGGTCGGGTACCTGGTCGGCTCGTTCCTGCCGCCGGCCCATCTGGACGCGATCACCGCCACCGGCGGGCTGTTGCTGGTCGGGCTCGGCATCCGACTGCTCGACCTCAAGGCCGTGCCGGTCGGCGACCTGCTGCCCGCCCTGGTCGTCGCTCCCCTGTTGGTGCTCGTGGTCGGGATCTGGTTGTGACCGCCGTGCCGAACGACTCCCCCGGGGCCGAGCTGGGAGGGCGCGGGCCGGTGGTCCGGGCCGCGGTCGGGATCGGGGTGTACGCCGGGGCGCTCGGTCTGTCCTTCGGTGCGGTCTCGGCCGGCGCCGGGTTGGTCTTCTGGCAGACGATGGTGCTCAGCCTGCTGATGTTTTCGGGTGCCTCGCAGTTCGCCTTCGTCGGGGTCGCGGCCGCCGGCGGCACCCCGTTCGCCGCGATTCCTGCTGCCTTGCTGCTGGGTGTCCGCAACGCGTTCTACGGCGTGACCTTGTCGGAGATCCTGCCCCGTGGCCCCCTGTGGAAGCGGCTGCCCACCGCACATCTGGTGATCGACGAGTCCACCGCCATGGCGGTCGGGCAGCCGCGGCTGCCGCTCCAGCGATTGGCGTTCTGGTCGTGCGGAGTGGCCATCTTCGTGCTGTGGAATCTCGGGACGCTGGCCGGAGCGCTGATCGGCGCCTCACTCGACTCCACACGCTTCGGCCTGGATGCGGCCGGACCCGCCGCCTTCCTGGCGCTGCTGTGGCCGGGCCTGACCACGATGAAGGCACGCGGTGTCGCCGTCGGCGGTGCCCTGGTGGCTCTGGTGCTCATCCCGATCGCACCGGCCGGGGTCCCGGTGCTGTGTGCCGCCCTGGTTGCGCTGGTCGCCGGGCTGTCCCGGCGCGGCGAGCGATCCTCGGGCGAGGATCCGCTGGATCCGACCGACACCGCCGAGGGGGTCCTGCCATGACCCCGGTGTGGATCGCGGTGATCATTGCCGCCGTCGGCACGTACCTGTTGAAGCTGGCCGGGATGTCGCTCCCCGAGTCGGTGCTGAACCATCCGACCGTACGGCGGATCGCGCACTACCTGCCGATCGCTCTGCTGGCCGCCCTGGTGGCGGTGCAGCTCGTCGACGGCGGCGGGCACTGGGCCGTCAACTGGCGCACCCTGGTCGCGGTCGCGGCCGCCATCGTGCTGCTGCTGCTCAAACGCGGGTTCCTGACGGTGTTCTTGACCGCCATCGCGGTGTGCGCCCTGCTGCAGTTCGTGCCCGGGCCCTGAGTGGGCTGTTCACACCCCGACGAATCCCGCCATCCGTTCGCGGAGAACGGACACCTGGTGCGTCGATCGTTTGACCCGCTCATCGGGGAAGTAGGCGTACGCCTCAACGAGGAATTCGCCGGCTCGCCAAGCCGCCGTGGTGTCCGTGGCGTCAATGGGCGGCCCGATGGACTCAAGCAGATCCGCTGCCAGGACTCGGTGCGCGGATTCGAGGGCTGCTGCGCCTGGATGATGGCTGAACCAGAGCACACCCCACGGCACACCCTCGTCGCACCAGATCTGTTCGGACGCGGCAGCCACCTGGTGATCCCCGAAGACGCCGATTTCGGCGTCCGGCATGCCCAAGGCCGAGGCCCACGCCCTCACCTCATCCCGCGTTCCCGCCGGCCACTCGTCACTCAACAAGCGTTGGACCCGATCTACGCTCTTATTGGTCATCAGGTTCACGCATACGCATCATAGACGTCCATGGACCACTTTGGGCCCTCATAGTAACAGGAGCAATTTGTGAGGCCAGGAACATAATTGGAGTTGCCTGGGTCTATCATTGCCGCCCCCCCGCGCATTGCAGGTGACACTATTGGTAAAGTAGTTGTCATAATAAGAGTACTAAATATTCTCAGCAGATCCGTACGTAGCCTCGGCAGTGCTGGGTGAAATGCCTACGAGCAACCCTAGGGAAACAAACATCAAAATAAACACACGTTTCATTTCAATATCCTCTCGGCGAGTGAGTATCTGTGATTCAGAACTCCTCTACTAGAGCAGCATATTCCAGCCCCAATGTCTAGAGCTCGAGCCGATTCATCAGAAACCTCCGCTTGTGCGGCGGCCGACGCCAGGGCGCTGGCCGCGACACTACAGGTGAAGTCGGTCGACCTGGCCGGCCCGGCCGCGGCCACTCGGAGCACCGGCTACGTCCTCGGCGGCATCTCCCCCATCGGCCAACGCAGTCGCCTCCCGACGGTGCTCGATGCCTCGGCCCTGGATCATGAGTTGATCATGGTCTCGGCCGGACGCCGCGGCCTGCAGGTGGAGCTGGCTCCGGCGGACCTGCTGCGCATCACCACTGGTTCCACGGCCCGCATTGCTCGCTGACGTCCGGGGCACCCCGGGCGTCATCACTCGGCCGCCTCATCGTCGGCGCGGGCCCTTCCCTGCCTGCCCCGCCCGATGTGCATCGGTCGCGGTTCCTCGGTGTCTCGGACGGTCGCGCCGATCGCGATGAAGGCGGCCGAGGCGCCCAGCGGCCACAGCAGCAGCGCGGCCTTGGCTCGCAGGGTGAAGTCGATCGGCACCACCTCTCCCGGCTTGGCCGTACGCAGGCGAGTGTCGAAGTCCTGTGGCCCCAACGCCTCACCGACCTGCCAGCAGAGCGCGCCGGCCACGGCGGCGGCCACCACGGCCAGGACGACGACCGGCCAGCCGATGCCGGGCCGCCGAT
>JAKDKP010000506.1 GCA_030453285.1 Propionibacteriales bacterium | reverse complement strand
GCCCCGGCGGGATCGGCCCCGGCCAACGGGGCGAGTTCGTCCCCGGCCAGTCAGGCGGGTTCGGCGAACCGGCCTGCCGGGGTCCGTCCCGCTGCCAATGCACCACGAACCAGTGCTCCGGCGGCTCCGGTTGCGCGTCCGGCCGCCGACCCGGCGGCCATGGCGATGCAGGGGCAACCCTGTTCCCAGCCCGGCTGCAACGGACGGATCAACACCGGCTACTGCGACCTGTGCGGCGCCCCCGCCGGTTCGTCGGCGTACGACAACCCGGTCGATGATGCCGCCCTGTCGACGGTGACCCGCGGCTCGAGCACCCTGCACTCCACCGCGATCGGCTCCCGCCGGGCCACCTCGAGCGGATCGACGATCACCCGTCGGGTGTCGTCGGGGTCGCACCGGTTGCGCGCCGCGCGCCTCGGGGTCGGCCTGACGCGGGTGCCACCGGCCCCTCCGGTGGATCCGGGGAAGGCGATCATGAAGAACCCGACGGTGCCGGAGGACAAGCGCAACTGTCCCTCGTGTGGTGCCGCCGTCGGGCGAGCCCGCAACGGGTCCCCGGGGCGCACCGAGGGGTTCTGCCACAAGTGCCGCAACCCGTTCTCCTTCGATCCCAAGCTCAAGCCCGGTGACCTGGTCGCCGGACAGTACGAGGTGGCCGGCTGTCTGGCCCACGGTGGCCTGGGCTGGATCTATCTGGCCCGCGACAAGAACGTGTCCGACCGGTGGGTGGTGTTGAAGGGTCTGCTGAACTCCGGCGATGCCGACGCGATGGCGGCCGCGATCGCCGAGCAGCGCTTCCTCGCCCAGGTCGAGCACCCACTGATCGTGGAGATCTACAACTTCGTCACCCACGACGGGGCCGGCTACACCGTGATGGAGTACGTCGGCGGTCACTCGTTGAAGGAGATGTTGAAGGACCGGATGGAGGCGGCCGGCGGTCGCTATGATCCCCTGCCGGTCGATCGCGCGCTCGCGTACATTCTCGAAGTTCTGCCGGCGTTCCAGTACCTGCACGACATGGGGTTGATCTATTGCGACTTCAAACCCGACAACCTGATCCAGATCGGTGACGCGGTGAAGTTGATCGACCTCGGTGGCGTGCGCCGGGTCGACGACGAGGAGTCGGCGATCTACGGCACCATCGGCTACCAGGCGCCCGAGGTGGCCGAGGTCGGCCCTTCGGTCGAGTCCGACATCTTCACCATCGGCCGCACCCTGGTGGTGCTGATCGCGGAGTTCAAGGGCTACCAGTCGCGGTGGGTGGATGCCTTGCCGCCACCATCGGAGTTGCCCATCTTTGCCGAGTACGACTCGCTGTATCGCTTGTTGATCAAGTGCTGTGCGTCCGCACCGGCCGACCGGTTCACCTCCGCCGACGAGTTGCGCACCCAGCTCCTCGGGGTGCTGCGTGAGGTCGTTGCCCAGCACACCGACGGCACCTCCCTCACCTCGGCGGCGTCCCTGTTGTTCGAGGCGCCGGCGATCACCTCGTCCCAGCTCAGTTGGAATCAACTGCCACAACTGCGGCCCGACAACACCGACAGCCAGTACTCCTGGTTGGCCAATGTCTCGGTCGCCGAGCCGACCGAACGGATCCGTGCATTGGCCCAGGCGCCGGAGCAGTCGGCCGAGGTACGGCTGGCCACCGCCCATGCCGCGCTGGAGGTGGGCAACACGCAGCTGGTCACGCAGATGGTGGATGCGATGTTGAACGAGGATCCGTGGGAATGGCGTGCGGTCTGGATGAGCGGCCTGGCGGCCCTGCAGCAGCAACGGTGGACCGACGCCCAGGCAGCCTTCAACGCGGTGTACGGGCAGGTGCCGGGTGAGCTGGCTCCCAAGATCGCCCTGGCGGCGGCCTGCGAGTACGGCGGCCAACCCGAGGTGGCCGAGGCCCTGTACGCCATCTGCGCCAGCACCGACGCCAACTATGTCGCCCCGGCCGCCTTCGGGATGGCCCGGATCCGTCAGCACCGTGGCGATCCGGATCAGGCGGTGTCGGCGCTGGACCAGATTCCCACGACCAGCCGGGCGTACGCCGAATCGCGGCGGCTGCGGGCGCAGTCGTTGTTGTCCAGTGACGGCAAGCGTGAGCTGGAGACGCTGGCCGAGGCGATGGACAGCATCTCCGGGGTCCGGCTGGACCCGATCGAACGCGAACAGTTCAACCGCCAGATCCTTGAGCAGGCCCTGGCCCTGGTCCGCCGCGGCGGCGACAGACCGAAGGAGAAGGTTGGCCAGTTCACCGCCACCGAACGAGCCCTGCGGGAGGGATTGGAGGGCTCCTACCGGAGCCTGGCCCGTACCGCACCGACGACTCAAGCCCGAACCGAACTGGTCGACAAGGCCAACCAGATCAGAAGGTGGACACTGCGATGACCGATCCTCAGCAGCCCCCGCAGCGTGGTGGGTCCTACCGGCACACGCCACCCTGGGAGCGGCGCGAGCCGAATCCCCAGACCGGTTCTCCCCTGGCCGGCTCTCCCCAGACTGGTTCTTCCTCGGCAGGTGGCCCGACCGACGGGTCCGCCGGGACGACGGACGCGTTCGGTGGGTACGCCTCGCCGACGGCCTTTCCGAGTTACACCCCACCCGGCACCAACCCGTACGCCACCGACGAGCCCGAGCCGCCCGTGGCAGTTGCCGGCGACGAGGAAGGCAGCTTCGCCTGTCCCCATTGCGGCGATGCGGTCGAGGCATGGGAGGGGTTCTGCGAATCCTGCGGTCAGGTGATGACACCCCAGGCACCGATGCCCAAGGCGGTCGCCGCGCCGCGGAGTCCCGATCAGGACGGCTCGGTCGCGACCCGGGTCGCCGGTCGGCGAGGACCGGCGGTCAAGCGTCATCCTT
>JAKDKP010000505.1 GCA_030453285.1 Propionibacteriales bacterium | reverse complement strand
TGGATGGGACTGGCCCCCCGACCGAGCTTGCGAGGGAGGGGTGGCTGCGTCCGGCTGGGGGACGCCGACCAACCGCGAGCCCGCAGGTGGCGCGACTGAGCTGCCAGACGCTACGGCATTGAGGCGTCCGTCAGTCCCTTGCAACGTCGATTTTTCCACGTGCGTCTTGGACTGCGACCGCAGATAGTAGGTGGTCTTGCACCCCGTACGCCATGCCAGTCGATAGAGCTCGTCGAGCTTGCGTCCGTTGGGTTCTGCCACGTACAGGTTCAGCGACTGCGCCTGGTCGATCCATTTCTGCCGACGTGAAGCGGCCCGCACCAGCCAGCTCGGGTCGATCTCGAAGGCGGTGGCGTACAGATCCTTGATCTCGGCGGGGATGCGGTCGATCGGTCCGAGTACGCCGTCCCAGTACTTCAGGTCGGCGACCATCACCTCGTCCCACAGTCCACGCTCGGCGAGGACGTCGACCAGGTGGGAGTTGATCACGGTGAAGTCGCCGGACATGTTCGCCTTGACGTACAGATTGCGATACAGCGGCTCGATGGATTGCCCGACCCCGACGATGTTGCTGATCGTCGCGGTCGGCGCGATCGCCATGATCAACGAGTTCCGTACGCCCCGGCGGACCCGTTCCCGCAGCGGCGTCCAGTCAAGGGTGGCCGAGGTGTCCTGATCAAGGTCGCCTCCACGGGCCTCGGCCAGCATCCGGACCGAGTCGATCGGCAGAATTCCCTGACTCCACAGGGATCCATCGAAGCTGGCGTACGCGCCTCGCTCGTCGGCCAGGTCGGCCGAGGCAGTGATGGCGGCGTGACTGATCAACTCCATCGAGGTGTCGGCAAAGGTGACCGCCTCTTCGCTGGCGTACGGGAGTCCCAACGTCAGCAGGGCATCGGAGAACCCCATCAGGCCAAGCCCGATCGGACGATGTCGCTGGTTGGCACGCTCGGCGGCGGGCACGGTGTAGAGGTTGAGGTCGATGACATTGTCGAGCATCCGGACCGCGGTGCCGACGGTGGTGTTCAGTCGCTCGGTGTCCAGGCCGTCCACGGTGACATGGGCGGCGAGGTTGATCGATCCCAGGTTGCAGACCGCGACCTCGTCGCGAGACGTGTTCAAGGTGATCTCGGTGCACAGGTTGGAAGAGTGCACCACCCCGGCGTGCTGCTGGGAGGACCGTACGTTGCACGGATCCTTGAAGGTGATCCACGGGTGCCCTGTCTCGAACAGCATGGTCAGCATCCTGCGCCACAGGTCGACCGCCCGAACGGTGCGGTGCACCTTCAGCTCACCGGCGTCGGCCTTCGCCTCGTACGCCTCGTATTTGATCTTGAAATCGAGGCCGTACGCATCGTGCAGGTCGGGCACCTCGTCGGGTGAGAACAGGGTCCACCGGCCGTCCTGTTCGACCCGCTGCAGGAACAGGTCCGGCACCCAGTGGGCGGTGTTCATGTCATGGGTGCGCCGGCGGTCGTCGCCGGTGTTCTTGCGCAACTCGCAGAACTCCTCGATGTCGACGTGCCAGGTCTCGAGGTAGGCGCAGACCGCGCCCTTGCGCTTGCCGCCCTGGTTG
Source organism: Propionibacteriales bacterium (assembly GCA_030453285.1). Classification (GTDB taxonomy): domain Bacteria; phylum Actinomycetota; class Actinomycetes; order Propionibacteriales; family Propionibacteriaceae; genus Carbonicoccus. The sequence continues at coordinate 1,277 of JAKDKP010000505.1, read as the reverse complement.
ACCGCGACAGCGGTGTCGTTGGCGATCTTGAGGAAGGGTACGACGCCCGAGGAGTCGCCGTTGGTGCCGTGGATGTGCGAACCGGTGCCCCGGATCGGCGTCCAGTCGTTGCCCAGGCCGCCGGAGAACTTGGCCAGCATCGCGTTGTCGTGGATCGAGGCGAAGATGGCTGACAGATCGTCATCGACGGTGGTCAGGAAGCACGAGGACAGTTGCGGACGGACCGTACCGGCGTTGAACAGGGTCGGCGTGGAGCACATGAAGTCGAAGCTGGAGAGCAGCCGATAGAACTCGATTGCCCGGTCCTCGCGCTGGGCCACGTCGGGGGCGCGGCCCCTCGCGCGACGCAGGAAGAAGGCCGGCGGGAGTTGGTAGCGCCGACCACCCTCGTGCAGGAAGTAGCGGTCTGTCAGAGTCTGCAGGCCGAGATAGGTGAAGTTCAGGTCGCGATCGGCCTCGATGGCGTCGCCCAGCCTGGCAAGATCAAATTTGCCGAGACGCGGGTCCAGACGGCCGACCTTGACTCCGAACGAGACGTAGTCGGCCAGATGATCCGGATAGCGCCCGGCCATCTCGGCGGCGGTCGCGGTGACCGGCTCGCCAGCGAGCAGAGTGAGCGCTTCGGCGCGCAGACCATCGAGCAGCAGGCGCGCACTGACCGTCGAGTACGAGGGGTGGCGCTCCACCAGGGCGCGGGCCGCCAGCACCGGCGCCTGGGTGAGTTCAGCAGCCGACATCTGGTCGTACAAGGTGTCGGCAGTCTGGCTGAGGACCAGCTCGCCATCGACATGATCAACTCCGGCGCAAGCCTCTCCGATCACCTGGCGCAGACGCTCGGCGTCCAGCGGTTCGGTGCCGGACTCGGTCCGTACGGTGAAGTTCTTGATCTTTGCTGGCACTGCCAGCCCGTCGCCGGCGCCGACAAGATCAACACCGGTCTCCTCGGGTGCAGACTCCTCGCGAGCTTCCCGACGGCGGGCGTGCTCCTCGCGATACAGCACGTACGCCCGGGCGACTTTGTGCTCGCCCGAACGCATCAGCGCCAGCTCGACCTGGTCCTGGATCTCCTCGACGTGCACAGTTCGACCCAGGCCGTGGCGGCGGGTCAGCGCGGCCAGCACCTGGGCCGTCAGCGTCTCAACCAGGTCGCGGACCCGGGACGAGTCGCCCGCGGTCGGGCCCTCGACGGCCAGGAACGCCTTGCGGATCGCGACACTGATCTTGTCGGGTTCGAAGCTGGCGACGACCCCCTCACGCTTGACGACCGCGAAGGCCAG
>JAKDKP010000504.1 GCA_030453285.1 Propionibacteriales bacterium | reverse complement strand
CGCAGCCGACGCTGGTGGTGCCGTCGGGGGCGACGGCGGCCACGGAGTAGGCGTAGACGTTCGAGTTCGGGATGGACACGCCGGCGTCCTTCCAAGAGGCGCTGGACTGCCCTGCGGCGATCCCCTGGGTCTGCACCACGGAGCCGTTGCGCGTGATGCGGTAGGTGCTGGCACCGCTGGAGGCGGAGAAGTTCACGACAGGGTTGGTGCCGGACAGCTCGACGCTCACGGCCGGGCAGATCACGGCGCCGGTCAGGGCGTCGGGATCCGCGGCCCCACCATGGCCGGTATCCACGGACGTGGCCACGGTGCTGGCCACGATGACGCCATCGACTTCGGCGTTCAGGTTGGTCTGCACGCGGGCGATCTGTTCGGTGGCCTCACCGGTCAGCGGTGCGGAGACCGCAATGCGCTTGCCCTTCTGATCGAAGTAGAAGAACGCCTCGGAGACGGTCACGCCCTTCAGGCGCAGGTCGCTGGACTGTGTGCCGGCTCCCGCCGGGGCGGTGCCCGAGGCTGCCGAGACGTTGATCCAGTTGTTCTTGGCCGGGTTGTAGTTGCCCAGGTATCCGGTCCAGACCTGCCGGTAGAAGTTCTCCCCGTTGCGCACCCAGCGGACCGCGGTGCCGTCCGCGTCACCGTCGCCTTCGACGACGAGCTCGTTGGGACCGGCGACGAGGATGCGTCCGGCGTGCCCGACCGTGCGTGAGGTGTCGTTCAGTGCCTGGTTCATGGCGTGGTCGGTGACCTGCAGCGCCGTGGCCTTGCCGGTGGTGCCTGCGAGGTTGCTGACGTAGACGCCTACGCCGAGCAGCACGACGGCGCCCACGGCGAGGGACATGAGGACCTCAAAGAGGATGGAGCCCTGCTCGCCTCGGGGTCGGAGCTTGTGCATCTTCACCTTCCTGGCCTTCCTAGCTGGTCTCGAACCAGATACGTGTCTTGTTGGTTTCCACGCCGTCCACGTCTTGTGCGGTGGCGGTGCCGAAGGTGCCGGCGGCGTTCACGGTGTCGCAGGAGAGCGAGCCGGTGAACGAGAAGCTTGCAGTAGTCGACCTAAAAGGTTGTGTGCGGCAAACTCCTGTGGGCGCATACACGAAGGTGTTCTTCACCGTCAGTGCGGTCTTGCCGTCGGAATCGGTGTGGAAATTGGTGTCGCCGGCGGTGTAGATGTTCAGCGCAGCCCCCGACGGGGAGCTCACGTTGGCCCGGATGTCGACCTTCTTGGTGAACAGGGTCGCGGCACCGGTTCCCATGATCGTCGTCGGCTTGTCGAAGTCGAACGCGTCATAGCAGTACGTGTTGCCGTTGGCGTTGAGGATGTTCCCGTTTTCGGAGGACTTCCAGGTGCCGGTGCGCTGGCACTTGGCCAGGTTTTCCTTGACCACCTCGTCGGACATGTTCATGCCGATGGGCAGCTTCGTGTGGGTCATGGTCGGTTCGAGCTGCGGCTGGGCGAACAACGTCGCCTTGCCCGTGCTCGCGGCCGGGCCGCCCGTGGAGTTGGTGGTGGAGAGCTTGGCTCCGTCGCCGCTGAGCACCGCAACGTTGCCGGTCAGCAGCCTGGCTGCCCCGCGGGTGCCGGTCTGGACGGTGATGTCGCGTCCGGTGATCACATTCCCGAAGGCGGTGCCGGGACCGAGCAGGTAGGACAGGCCGGTGTCGGTTGCCTTGGCGCTGGAGGCATCGATGCCGCCGAGGATGAATTCCGTGGTGCCCAGTGCCTGGCCGCCGGCCTTGGTGGTCACCTTCACCTTGTACCGGTCCGCGGCCTGGCGGGTGGCCTTCCAGGTCCAGGAACCGTGGTCTGTCTTGCCGGTGCCGGTGTGTGATGCCAGTGTTCCGGCACCGCCGGTGTTGAACGTGTAGAGGGCGTTGGCCTTGGCGTCGGTGACCAGGTTGCCGGAGTTGGCGATCTTCGTGGTGACTGCGGAGGCCTTCAGGTGCTTGCCTGCCGCGCCGAGGGCCAGGCCCACGAACAGCATGATGATCATCATGGCGGCGATGGCACCCATGAGGAAGTTTCCGCGCTCTCCGCGCGGTAGGCGTGGCATCATTCTGCTCTCACTCCTGGCGGCGGGACGTCTGAGACCTGGGGGACGATGGTCGAGCGCTCGGTGCGCACACGCTCGGGTTCCCCCGGTCGGTCGCGGTAGCGGACGGTGACCACGACGGTCTTGGCCCCGTACTGGGACGCCTTCGTGGGGCGTTTGGCCCAGCCGACGGCGGTCGTGACGTCGAGGTCGACGCCGCGGATGGTCAACGTCTGGGTGGGAAGGACTTCCCCGCCGATCACCGGCGCGACCCCGGTGGGCAGCGTCTGGATGGCGTTGGCCGGGCTGTACCCGCCACCGGACTTCATCCCCACGGTGCTCCACGGCAGGGACTTCGCGGTCTCGATCTGGGACTTGGCCGACTGCGTGGCGAGCCCGATGTTCACTGCGGCACGCTGGGCGGAGTAGGCCTGGATCATGGCGGTGGTCGACCCGAGGATGACCACGGCGATGAGGGCCATGCCGATGATGACCTCGAGAAGGGCCGAACCGCGTTCGCCGTCGTGCTCGGCTGCCTGCCGCATCGGCTTCCCTCCTGCTTCTCTGGTCGTCGTGTGCTTACCGGCGGGGCCGGTAGATCCTGGTGGTGTTGGCCGCAAAGGCGTCGTAGTCGCCGTCGGTGGCGGCGCGTTCGAAGCAGTTGTCGCCCAGGGGCGAGGCCTTGAGCAGTGCGGTTGCCGCGGTGCGGGCCGGGTGCTGCGTGTCGTCCATGTCTTCCTTCACCATGTATGGGTGCGGCCCGGGGCGGAAAATCCGCCCCGTGCCGCGGCGCAGGGTAGGTGCCCGCCAAGCAGCCCGGT
>JAKDKP010000503.1 GCA_030453285.1 Propionibacteriales bacterium | reverse complement strand
TTGGCGAAATAGGCGCCCTTGCGGTGGGCCCGCCAGGAGGCGGTGACATTGCAGCCCATCGCATTGGTGGACAGGTAGAACACATTGCCGTAGCCGCCGGTGCCCAGCACCACGGCGTCGGCGAAGTGGGTCTCGATCTCGCCCGACACCATGTCTCGTACGACAATCCCGCGCGCCTTGCCCTCCACGATGATCAGCTCGAGCATCTCGTGGCGGGTGTGCATCTCGACCGTGCCGGCAGCGATCTGCCGCTCCAGCGCCTGATAGGCGCCGATCAGCAACTGCTGGCCCGTCTGACCTCGGGCATAGAAGGTGCGCTGCACCTGGACGCCGCCGAAGGAGCGGGTGTCCAGCAGGCCGCCGTACTCACGAGCGAACGGAACGCCCTGGGCGACGGCCTGGTCGATGATGTTCACCGACACCTGCGACAGTCGGTAGACGTTCGATTCGCGGGAGCGGAAGTCGCCACCCTTGACGGTGTCGTAGAAGAGTCGATAGATCGAGTCGCCGTCGTTGCGGTAGTTCTTGGCGGCATTGATGCCACCCTGGGCGGCAATCGAGTGCGCCCGGCGCGGGCTGTCCTGGTAGCAGAAGCTCTTCACGTTGTAGCCGGCTTCACCCAGGGTGGCCGCTGCCGACGCGCCGGCCAGACCGGTGCCGACGATGATCACGTCCAGCTTGCGACGGTTGGCCGGGTTGACCAGCTTGGCGGCGAACTGACGCTCGTCCCAGAGTTGCTTGATCGGCTGGCCGACCGGAGCGGCGGAGTCGGCAATCTCCGCCCCCTCGGTGAACAGCACGTCGGCATCCACCTGGACGGAGTCGTTCGCGACTTTCTGGTCCGTCATGTCACTTCACCAATCCGAGAAGAATCGAGAACGGGGGCAGCAGGAAGCCGATCAGCAGGATGCCGGCCACCGCGACCGCGACCACGTTGAGGGTGCGGCGGGCACGCACGCTGGTGTTGAGCCCCAACGTGGTCAGCGCGCTCCAGACACCGTGCCGGATGTGCAGGCAGACCAGGATCAAGGCCACGGCGTACAACGCCACCATCCACCAGTTCTGGAAGCTGAGCACGACACGGTCGTACGGGGTGTAACCCCCGCCGGGATTGATCCACTTCCACGTCAGGTGCATCAGGTGGAACAGGACGAAGAGGAAGATGGTCAAGCCGCCCCAGCGCATCGTGAAGGAGGCGTAGCTGCGCTGGACGCCACGACGCGCGCTCTTGCTCTGGTAGCGCTTGCCCTTGCCGGTGGCGCGGTGCGAGCGACGGCTGAGCACGATGGCGGAGTAGATGTGGCCGACCACACTGAGCAGGAGAACGATCCGCGCAATCCACAGCACGAGGCCGTACGGAATCAGGCCCTCACCAATGCGCCGCAGGTCGGCGGCATAGGTGTTGAACTCCTCCGCGCCGCCGAAGACGTGCAGGTTGCCCGCCATGTGGGCGAGCAGGTAGCCGACCATGATCAGCCCGCTGACGGCCATCACGGCCTTCAGCACCACCGAGGAACGGACCGCCTTCTGGTGCCGGGTCTTCTCGTGCCGGGTCACTGTCGCTGTCGCCACAGCGCACACCATATTGCTTCGAGGCCACCTTCCGCCATGCAGGGTGCCCTCGGGTGAGGTGGGTCTCACCGGCGAGTGGGTACAATCCGGGTCCGCCGCTGCGCCAGTCCGGGCAGCCGAAGGCGCGGAATCAGCCCACCTCGGCGCGGACGTCGTCAACGGCTCGTGCCAGTGCCGCCCGCAACTCCGTGGCCGAGGACTGATCACCGTAGAACATCTGCTGAGCCGCCAGACCATCCACGATCAGATGCAGCCGCTCGGCCACCCGTTCCCATTGCGCCGGACGGAGTGCCCTGTCGACCGGAACCTCACTGGTGACCCCGGCCAGCAGCAGCACCACGGTCCGACACACCCGTCGGATGCCCGACCAGTAGGACTGCACGCGGGACAGGGCTGGGTCCATCCGTGCCATCGCGATCGAGACCTTCAGTTCCATCACGCGCTCGTCATCCAGCGGCAGGAACTCCTCGAGCACACCCAGCGCCCGGGCCCGGGGACTCCGGTCGGTCCGGGCGTACGCCTCGATGGCACGTTGACCGGCTCGTTGTTCGATCTGGGAGGCCGCAAAACGCAGCAGTTCATCCTGAGTGGCGAAGTAGTGCCGGATGGCGCCGCTCGACATGCCCGCCTCCGCAACGACGGCCCGTACGGTGGCGCCCTCCATGCCGTCGCGCAGCAGGATGCGGTGCACGGCAAGGGCGATCTGGTTCCGGCGCTCCTCATGATCAACCAGCTTCGGCATGGACCCTTTTTAGCACACGTGTGTTTTTAGCACTACTGTTCTGCTACGGTGTTCTCGACTGCGCACGCACCACGCTCGCTCGGAGGAGCACGATGGAACTCTCCCAACTTCTGGTCCTGGCTGGCCTCGCCCTGCTGGACAGCACCCGCATCGGCACACTCGTCCTACCGGTCTTCCTGATGCTCCTGCCGGGTGTGAAGTCGGGGCGGGTCCTGCTGCACCTGGCCACCATCTCGGTGTTCTACTTCGCCATCGGTGTGCTGATGTTGTTTGGTGCCCGCGGACTGGTCTCCTCCCTGGGATCTGCGCTGGAATCACCGGTGGCCTACTGGGTGCAGTTGGTGATCGGTGTGGCCATGTTCATCGCCTCCTGGTTCGTCGATCCCGGCAAGAAGAGGGCGCAACGGGCCAAACAGGGCCTGCCGCCCGAGCCCTCGCGATGGGAGCAACGGTTGGCCGGCAACACCGGCACCGTCGCAGTGATCACGGTCGCCCTGCTGGCCGGCATCGCCGAACTGGCCATGATGCTCCCCTATCTGGGAG
>JAKDKP010000502.1 GCA_030453285.1 Propionibacteriales bacterium | reverse complement strand
ACACAGATTGGGACAATGACGACAGCGATCCGAGACCTGAATGCTGCGGTCCAGGACAACTCCACCTTCTCCGGGCCGAATGGGGCCGACGTCGTGGGCGGTTGGCCACAGGCGGTGACCGAGGCCTCGAAGGGCACACTCGACGACGGAACGGTCACCGATGGCGACGCAGACTGGTCCGCGCCGCGCCGATGAATGAGAATCGTGGGCCATCCAACAACCCCCCAGTGTTCGTGGCCGCCCTCGGCCTGAGCCTCTCCTTCTGGGCGGTGTGCACGTGGGTTGTCCAGCTCCTGCAAGGCGACCTACGAGCGTTGATCATGGTTGGGATCATGGGAGCATGGCTGGGCTGGCTGTCGTTCTGGCTCTTGAGGCCGCGTACGTCACGATGGCTGGTGCTGCTCAGCGTCGTCGGTCTGATCCCGCTTCTCCTCCAGCCGCTGTGGGTCCCCATAAAATCGGTGATGCTGCCCGCCTTCACACATGCTGCGGTCCTGGCGATGACAGCGTGGCTCCCGGCGGTGCAGACCACGAAGTACGGCGCTATCTGGTCGGTCCGCAGACAACGGGATGCCTTTGCTCGGACGAGCCTGAAGTGGGGTGTTACCGCGGTGGCAGGCTCTGCACTCGTCTGGCTTGTGGCATGGCGCGACGAGGGCCCCATTGTGGGAGTCGCGATCCTGGCATCGCTCGTCTGGCTCGGTTGGCTCACCGTTTGGCGGCGAGCCGCACGGCTCGGCAGACCGATTAGCCCCTGGATCGCGGCAGCCGCTCTGCCACCCATCACAGCACTCGTCTGGGTGATTCTGCAGGGGATCAACCCCAACGGTCTGGTTGCCTTCAGCGCATCACTCAGCCTTGCCGGCATGGCCGCGACATGGCTCCTGTCGACTGGAATCCTGGGGCGCCCGTGGCCTCGCTCCGTCGACATCACCGATGCCGACGCAGACTGGTCGGTGCCGCGGCGATGAGCGATCAGACCGACGCGGCCAGCAAGCGCGCCGACCAACGACAGGGGGCACTCCTCACGTGCTTCTGTGCGGGCGCTCTGCCGCTCTTCAGTTGGCTCGTCAGGTTCATCCAGGGCGACCAACGGGGTTTGATCATGGTCGGCGTGACACTGTTGTGGTTGGGCCTGTTGACATGGTGGCAGGTGCGTCCCGGTCCGAAGTGGGCCGTCGGCGTACTGGCCGTGGTGGGATTCCTGCCGCTCTTTCTGTTGGCCCTCCTGGCCCCCCGAGAATTGAGCCGACCGGGATCAGCCGAGATGCACACCATTCTGGGCGTGCTGGCCACTGTGTGGTTGCCTGCCGTAGCGCCTGTGGCCCAATGCCGTTTCCGCGATGCCGTTCTGACGGTCGCCGGAATGCTGGGCGTCTTGTGCCTGGCCGGATCCGTGGTGATCTGGCCGACAGCCTGGCCCACCCTGGGGGCACTGGCTGGGCTGATGGCCCTGCTGTCGGTGCTCTGGTTCGGCTGGCTGGTGTTCTGGCGGAAGCAAGGACCGAACAAGCCGTACCGACCTTGGCTCGCGCTTGGAGCGCTGATACCGATGGCGGCAGTCGCCGCCACTGTCGCCCGAACACCTGACCCGGTGGGCGCCGCAGCGCTGGCCGCGACGTTGAGCCTGGCCGGCTTCGCGGCGACTGCCCTGATTCCCACGAACGTGGTGCGGAGCTATCCGTCCGTGGCCGGCGCGCCAGAAGATCCCGTCACACTCGCCCCTGGGGGCAACCAGGAGCCGTAGGACCTTCGGTGATCAGCCGGTGGTCGCCTCGGCGAGCTTGCCGAGGGAGGCGTCGAGTTCGTCGGCGGTGAAGAACGGGATGCCGTACTTCTTGATCACCTCGGCCGGTGCGTCGCGCCAACCGTAGGTGAGCCGGACCAGGGTCTGGTCGGCGCCCTGGGGTTCGAGCTCGTACAACCACTCCCAACCGAACGGGTGGTCCTCCTCGGTGGAGCCGGGACGCCAGGCGATCAGCTTGCCGTCGGCGAATCCGGTGACGTGATTGCGGACCTGGTATTCGGTGGTCCGGCCCTTGTGGACGTACGTCATGTTCATCACGAAGGTGTCGCCCACGGCGGCAATGCGGTCTGACTTCTCATCGCTGCCGACCATGCCCGAGGCGTCGATCTCTCGATGCCGTTCGGGATTGGACACCAGGTCGAAGATGGTCGCGGGCGAGGCATCCACCACTCGCTCAACACTGATCGAGGTCTGCTCAGTCATGGTGTCCAGCCAACCATGCCGCCGTCGGCCCGCGCTGCCGGGTCCCGTTCAGCGGGGCCGGATTCGCTCATGGTCGGCGCCAGGACCGGGCGTCTCGCCGGCGAGGCGACGCGGTCAGCGGCCGCTACGGGCCCGCTGCTGCTTGGCCTTGTCCAGCTCCTCCTGCTGCAGTTTGGCGCGTTCCTGCATCTCGGCCGGGTTGATCGAACTCAGCAGGATCGATCCCACCAGGACGGCGAGCACCACCGAGATCAACGGCGGCAACCCGAACAGCAGCGGTGCGGTGATCAACAGGCACATGTCGAAGCCACGGATCAGGTTGCCCATCATGCCCGGCGGCATGGCGCCGGCCTGGGTGGCCACCAACGGACCTGCGTGATTGATCGGCTTGGCGATGGTCCACCGGATGGCGCCAAGCAGGCCGGCAGCGGCCACCAGTTCGGAGACCACGATCGCTTCGGGGATGCTGCGTACGGTCGCTCCCTCACCGAATCCGAGATAGGCTGGGACGCACGCCAGCGCCCACACCAGGGCGACCACGGCGGGCACGATGACTGCGGCCCGTTTGATCTGGCCGGGGTTGAACGGCAGCGCACGCGACAGCCCGCCGGTACGGGTGAGCACCCTCA